>NZ_JBCAUS010000006.1:0-300000 GCF_038432375.1 Methanococcoides sp. LMO-2 | reverse complement strand
TTGAGTGTGATCTCAACTGTGGACTTGTCCCCTGAAGGGATGTTTCCAACAAAAACTTCTGCAGGATTGAATGATACGTTCTCTCCTTCGGGTTTGATGATGACATTGGTGACCTCATTCGGTCGGGTGTTGATGATATCGATCTCTATGGTAGAGATCTCGTTCATTACAGTCGTTGGCATGGTTGCCATTATAAGCTTCAGGTTCCTGTCATCGATCTTGACCGGTATGTTGTAGTTAAGATCGTTCATGTCACTGCCGCCCACAAGTTCCATGGTCAGGAAGTGGACGCCATTCTCTGCTGTCTCCTTTGCACGTATGTTGAACGCAAGCTTGATGGTATCCCGGGGTCCCAGCAGACCGATGTCCGTGTGCTCCTTGTTGAGGATCTCGATATCATCGTTACCGCCTAGAGCGATACTGGCAATGTAGGCGTTCATGTCGAACGTCTTGTCATCCTCCTGAACGTATATTTCACCATTTGCCATGTTCTCTATTGATATGGTGATGGTGCCGGTGTCTCCCGGCATTAGGACTGCGGGTTCCATGGAGTAGTCTACGACAACAGTAGGCCTGATATCAGTATCAGCTGCCGCCGGTGCTATCATCGCCAGAAGCAGTACCAATGCTATGCTTATAATGGCCTTTATTGTCACTTTATGCACCTATGAAATGTCTTGCAGTGTATAATATATAGAGTCCTACAGGTACCAGTACGGATATGGCTGCGTTCTTCACAGTCAGTTTCCTTGCATGGACAAGTCCGAATATCCAGATGTTAGCACTCCATAGTGTGAAAAGTATTCCCACGATCATTGACATTCTCATTGTTGGGTCGTTGATGATCGCCTGTTGCAGAAGTTCCGGGTTCTGCAAGTCTAAGTTCTCCACTGAGAATGATGTTGCCATTACGATAATTGCTATGATCCCGCTTGCGATGGAAGGTATGAATCCGTAAGCAACAACTTCGAGCACACGCTTGAACGTTCCTTCTCCCCCAAGGATCGATGAGATGGCGTAGAAAACTCCTGAATAGATCACCCACATGATGATCGAAGCGATGAATGCCCCGATTCCTCCTGCAATTGCGCCAATTCCCGCAAAGGCTGATGCTTCAGGGGGCAGGATCTCCATTATCTTCTGCGTCATTATTACAGCGTTGATAGCGCCGAGCACTGCTATGACAAGGATGATAAGGATCGGAGTTTTCATTTCAACTTCTGTTCTTGTCTTCTCCGCAAAGAAGGCGTTTGGGTTAGTAAGGACCTGTGTTATCGACATGCGTTTTTATATACGAACCATTGTATATATCAGTAATGCTTTCTTTTTATCGACAAGCAATCTGTCCGATATTCAAATGAGGTCTCCAAGCATCCTCACAGCTTCATCATACTTCAGGTCGTTAATCTCAACTGTCTTTTTTGTGCTTCTTGACCCTGCCTTTATAGTAACACCGGATGTACTCGTTCCAAAGAAGTCTGCCAGTGTGGTGATGAGCTCATCGTTGGCCTTGCCCTTCTGTGCAGCAGATGTAAGCCTGATCTCAATACGCTGTCGCCACTGGTTGTAACCTCCGGGAAAAATAGCTTTCTTTGTGCCGGGTGTCACTTCCAGGTCAATGGTAATGCTATCGCCTTTTTCCTTCAGTGCATTTTCAAAAGACATGTCTGTGGTCCTGGTATGATGTGATCCTAGAAGATGTCGATAATGCTGTAGCCCGGCCCACTAACTCCGAAAGATCATCCTAATGGGATCCCCGCTGTCCCTTCCGGTTTCCCTCGTGTCAGGCGTATGTCGCATTATCGTATGTGCCGCATTGAGGTTGTCTGTACATTCACTGAAAGGCTCTGCCATGTTCTCATGCAAGGACCTTACAATGCGCCATGAGCTACTACAAGTTATGGTAATATAAAGATGTCGTATTGCAGTGCTAATTTAAGATTTGATCTTATTGTCAGTGTTCCTTATCTTCCATGGACCTGATGATCAGGCCGAAACTCTGGAATATAATTGTTGTGTACAAATATTTCTACGGAAAAGTTATTATGTTCTCTAATATCGGGGGCTATGGCCTTGTTTTGCTCTCTGTCGACAGATTCTTTATATTTCTCAATAGCGTAACTATTATATACTAGTCATCGGTAATAGCTAGCCTAGTCGTCGCATTGGATATACTATGCTCTAGATTTCCAATGGGGTGATCGAAAAAAATTGTTAACAAAAAAGGCTATATATTTTCCATGGTCTTTTTAAAAAATAACATTATTATCTAAAATTAGATGCGAGGTAAATCACATGGCAGAACAGAACCCATTTGAAAATGCAAGAAAGCAGTTAAAGAAGTGCGCAGACATCATGGAGCTCGACGAAGGTATCCACGAGATCCTCAGGAACCCAATGAGGGAGATGCACGTATCCCTTCCTATCCGCATGGACGATGGAAGCATCAAGGTCTTCCAGGGATTCAGGGTACAGTACAATGATGCAAAGGGTCCAACCAAAGGTGGTATCCGCTTCCACCCAGAAGAGACCGTTGACACAGTCAAGGCACTTGCAGCATGGATGACCTGGAAATGCGCAGTAATGGACATCCCTCTCGGTGGAGGTAAGGGTGGAGTTATCTGCAACCCTAAGGAAATGTCCCAGGGTGAGCTCGAGCGTCTTTCAAGGAAGTTCATTTCAAGCATCTCAATGATCGTAGGTCCTGACAAGGATGTACCTGCACCTGATGTTTACACCAACCCGCAGATGATGGCATGGATGATGGATGAGTTCTCCAAGTTCTCCGGTAAGAACCAGGCTGGTGTCATCACCGGTAAGCCACTCAGCATTGGTGGTTCACTCGGTCGTGGCGACGCAACAGCTCGTGGTGGTCTCTACGCTGTCCGTGAAGCAGCAGCAGAGATCGGTCTTGAACTCAAGGACGCAACAGTAGCAATCCAGGGATATGGTAACGCAGGTTACTTCGCTGGTGTACTCTGTGAAGAGCTCTTCGGATGCAAGGTCGTTGCTGTCAGTGACAGCAGGGGCGGTGTCGTGAACATGAATGGTCTCAGTGCACAGGCAGCACAGGACCACAAGATGGAAACCGGTTCAGTTGTAGGCCTCGCAGGAACAGAATCAATCTCCAACGAAGACCTCCTTGAGCTCGATGTCGATGTACTTATCCCTGCAGCTCTTGAGCACGTCATCACACACGAGAACGCAGACAAGATCAAGGCAAAGATCGTCGCAGAACTTGCAAACGGTCCAACAACACCTGAAGCTGATGAGATCCTCTTCAAGAATGGTGTACACATGATCCCTGACTTCCTCTGTAACGGTGGCGGAGTTACTGTGTCCTACTTCGAAATGGTCCAGAACTTCTACATGTACCGCTGGAGCGAAGAGCGTGTCCACAACAGACTTGACGCTAAGATGACAAACGCATACCATGCTGTCCTCGAGGCATCCAAGGAATACAACATCGAAATGAGAACCGCTGCATACGTCGTCGCTATCAACCGTGTTGTTGAAGCAATGGCAGACCGCGGATGGCTCTAAGTATCGCTTAAGAATTCAAAAATACCTCTTGGGTCTTGAAGAGAGAGGTCCTATCCCTCTCTCTTTTTTGCCCATACCGCTTTTTTACTTAACAAAACAGATATAACTAACCTGGACGATTAGTGGGATTGTTATGAAGATCGCAATACTTGGTGGAACTGGTAATATTGGTAAAGGATTTGCTCTTCGCTGGGCTCAGAAACATGATGTGGTAGTAGGCTCCAGAAGTGCGGAAAAGGCCATGGAAGTAGCAGCCGAATATACTAAGGTCCTGCAGGATAGGGGCATTGATGCCACTATTGAGGGCATGGACAACAAGGCTGCAGCAGAAGTTGCAGATGTCATTATAGTTGCAATACGCTATGCACAGGTTCCATCAGTTGTTGAACTTATTACACCGGTATTAAAGGACCAGATCGTGGTATCTGTGGTAGTTCCTATGGAGAAGGACCGCTGCTATATCAAACAGGAAGGTTCCAACAATTCTCCTGTGACAATTGATGCCAAGGATTCTGAGTACAATGCCGATTATTTCTGTTACACAACTCCTGAAGCAGGTAGTGCAGCCGAGGAGATGGCGAGTCTGCTTCCGGAAGGCATTGAACTTGTGTCTGCTTTCCACAATGTTCCTGCAAAGAAGCTTGCAGACCTTGATATCGATCTTGACTATGATATCGCTGTCTGTGGAAACTGCATGCATTCCAAGAACATAGTCTTTGATCTTGTAAGGGATATTCCTAGCATGCGTCCTCTTGACATTGGTCCAATCGAGACCTCCGGAATGGTAGAGTCACTGACCCCTCTGGTGATCAACATTGCCATACGCAACAAGATGCATGATGTAGGAATTCGCTTTGTTTAAAATGACCATTAAGCAGGTCAGGGATGTGTGAGGGTCGCCGGGGTTTACCAGTGACTATATATCCTATTCCTGCCAATTAATGATTGGCTTCTGATAAGGGAAACTGAAAGATTCCGTCCGTCAAAATTAATTTGGATTTCAACAAATATCCCCTCAAAAGGGATCTGCAGTTTCCTTCCTTTTCCTTATTCTTTTGCACAGTGCTGGCCAAAAATTTTAAACACACTTTTGTAAATAACTTTATCATCGATCTACCAAAAACATGATATATTAAAGGTAGGTTTTAAACCATAAAATCATATATTTGTAAAGCAATTAAGCGCAAATCGATCTATTGATGTGGGCGATGCAATGAATATCAATACCAAAGAAGATGTACTCAAGGCCATTGAGGCAAACAATGTTAAGTTTATCAGGTTGCAGTTCACGGACATTCAGGGTGTCGTGAAAGATGTTGAGATCCCCGTTACACAGGTAGAAAAAGCTCTTGTTTCGGGAATATCCTTTGATGGTTCTTCTGTTGAAGGTTTTGTCCGTATCAATGAATCGGATATGGTCCTGAAACCGGATGTCTCCTCATTTGCGATACTTCCATGGAACCAGGCAAAAGGCGTTGTTGCAAGGATGGTGTGTGATGTCCATCTGCCCGATGGAACTCCCTTTGCAGGAGACCCCAGATATGTCCTCAAGAAAGTTATGAAGGAAGCTGAGGATATGGGCTTTACACTTAACGTAGGTCCTGAGCTTGAATTCTTCCTGTTTGAAAAGGAGAATGGCAAAGCAACAACAATACCTCATGATTTCGGCAGGTACTTTGAGTTTGCACCTGCTGATCTTGCAGAGGATGTACGCCGTGATATCGTACTGACACTTCTGGATCTTGGATTTGATATCGAGGCATCTCACCACGAGGTTGCTTTCGGTCAGCATGAGATCGATTTCAAGTATGGCGGTGCACTTTCCACTGCTGACGATGTAATGACCTTCAAGTATGTTACACGTACTATTGCAAAGCTCAATGGATTACATGCAACCTTCATGCCAAAGCCTATCTTTGGTGAGAACGGTTCCGGTATGCACGTGAACATTTCCCTTTCAAAGAACGGGGAGAATGCGTTCTACGATCCTGAAGGTGATATGCAGATCAGTGATGAAGCACGCTATTTCATTGGCGGCTTGCTCAAACACGTTAAGGCTATCACAGCTATCTGCAACCCACTTGTAAATTCATACAAACGCCTTGTACCAGGCTATGAGGCTCCGGTATACATTGCATGGTCCGGTGCCAACAGAAGCTCACTTATCCGTATCCCTGCTGCAAGAGGCAAGGGAACTCGTGTGGAGCTCAGAAGCCCTGACCCATCATGTAATCCATACATAACCTTCGCTGCAATCCTTGCAGCAGGTCTTGACGGTATCAGGAACAAGATCGATCCGGGAGAGAACAGGGAAGAGAACATCTTCGAGCTTTCCGATAAAGGTCTTAGCGATCTTGGTATTGAGACACTTCCGCCAACTCTGAAGGATTCTGCAAATTATCTTGCTGAGAACGATCTGCTTCGTGAGGCTCTTGGTGAGCACGTCCACGAGAACATCCTCAGGCTTGCAAGAGCCGACTGGGATGCATATCGCATCCAGGTTCACGACTGGGAAGTTGAAAGATATCTTAACACTATATGAGGGTCTTGAACTCTCATATTTTCTCTCTTTTCTTCATTTCTTTTTCTGAATTTCAGGTTGGGTCAACTATCTGCCCCCTTATGTAATATTTTGTTATTACTTTCGTTGTTCTGAAGGCCTGCTGGTTATCATCCGTTATTCTGTTCATGGTGAAAAGTCTCATTTTTTGATACACAGGAAAATTTAAGAGCCTTCAATGTTTAGTTCCTTCCATGACAGACGTGATGCTTCTCTGGGACAACCCATTGCTTTTTGAGAAACTCTTTGAGGAAAACGGCCTGAAATGCCAGCGCATCCTTTCCACCGCTTTAGGTACGCCTTTTCTTCCTGCATGCAAGTGTGTCATCGTCCCTACAGGGTTTGCCAATTCAGCATATACAAAGATCCTTCCGGGTATCGAAAGGAATGGCAAAGCTTTTGAGAAGTTCATAAGTGCCGGAGGCGTACTTGTTGTTTTCGGGGCACTTGTTACAACATATGATCACAAATGGCTGCCCATGCAGCTCACATATGCGGAAAAGCACGGTGAGACCCATCTTCACCGCGTGGGGGAACATGAAGCACAGTGCATAGTTTCAGATCCTGAGATGGCAGTGGAATGTGATGGTTACTTCTCTTCCACAGACGGTGATGTCATCTTAAATAATGACGATGGTCAGGCTGTAATGGTGGTAAAAAAAGTAGGAGAAGGTATGATCATTGCCACGACGGTGCACGAGTTCCCTTCCCCGGATTTCCTCGGTTGTGTCATGGACAATGCCAGAAGATCGAAGTTATGATCATTTCATGGCATTGCGCAGTTTTTCGATCTCGTCCTGTGCATCCGGGATCCTCAGTATGAAAAGCCCGCTGCATGGTTTTATGAACTGGAATATCAGGTCGTTGCCTTTGACCCCTATGGGGATGGAATCTCCTCCGCGAAGGAGCACTCCTCGTATCTTGTAACCACCTTTAACGTGATACACCTCATCACATTCTTTCCGGATGAACTCTTCACATTGTTTTGGTGATCCCCCTTTCAGGAGGATCTCATAAGGTATGTCGTTGATACAGGCCATATTTACACTATCTCGAGGTCTCCGACACGGATGCCGCTTTCCACGATCTTGCCGACGATCTTTCCGCCGGTCATTTCGGCTGCCTTCTCAGCATCTTCTTCAGGGAGGATGATCAAAAAGCCCATTCCCATGTTGAAGGTGCGGTACATCTCAAGGTCGTCCACATTGCCTTCTTCCTGAAGGAACTTAAAAATATCATTTGGCTCGATAGGGTCAGTGAAGTCAAATCCGAGGTCAGTAACTCTTTTGAGTTTCAGAAGACCGCTTCCGGTAATGTGTGCAAGCCCGTGGACGTCACATTCTTTTATTACATCGAGAACTTCCATGTAGATCCTGGTTGGGATAAGCAGTTCATCGCCCACGGTGGTCTCTTTGTTGTAAGGGAACTCGTCCTGGTATGAGTATTCTGACTGCTCGACTATCTTCCTGACAAGGGTGTAGCCATTGCTGTGGACACCACTGCTTGGAATACCTACAAGTACATCGCCAAGCTGTACTTTCTCCCCTGTGATTATCTCGTCCTTCTTTACCATTCCAAGACATGTGCCTGCAAGGTCGAAGCCGTTTATGATCTCCGGAAGGGTTGCTGTCTCCCCTCCTACGATGGTCATCCTTGAGATCTCTGCACCCTTTGTAAGTCCCTCGCCGATCTGGCGTGCGAACTCGTCGGTGTGCTCTTCAAGTGCAAGATAGTCCACAAAACTGACCGGTTCTGCACCGATTGCCAGAAGGTCGTTCACGTTCATGGCGATACAGTCAATGCCCATTGTGTTCCAGCGCTTCATCTCGTTTGCGATGAGCACTTTTGAACCGACACCATCAGTGGCCATTGCCAGTGCATACTCTCCGAAATCGATAAGTCCTGCATAGTGGCCAATATCAGTGAGAGGTGCTCCAAGGCCTTCGCGTCTGTATGTCATTCCGCCGGTCAGTGCTTTGATCGTGGACTCCTCTTTCTCGATGTCCACTCCGGAATCTGCGTATGTAAGATGTTTATCACTCAACTTTAAGGCCTCCTTTATTGTCCGGTTTCCTCTTTTGATCCAAGGCCGAACTCCTGGTGCAGCACCTTTACTGCATTTTCTGCATCTTTCTCCTTGATAGCGAAGGAAATGTTATGCTGGGATGATCCCTGACTTATCATTATCACATTGATCTTACCTTTTCCAAGGGCTCCGAACACCTTTCCTGCAACGCCCGGTATGCCATCCATTCCGGCACCTACCACAGCAACAACACAAACGTCCTTGTCATGGGCGACTTCTTTGACAACATCTTTGTTGAACTCGGACTTCAGTGCTTTCAGAGCCTTTTTAAGGTGGGCATCATCAATAACAAGGGACATGTTGGCTTCGGATGAACTCTGGCTGATCATGACGATGTTGACGCCTGCCTTTGCCAGTGCGGAAAAGATCCTTGCTGCCGTACCTATTGCTCCCACCATCCCTGCTCCTGATATGTTGATGGCAGTCACATTCCTGATAAGTGTCACTGCTTTTACAACATCCTCACTGCGTGTCTGGTCTGCGACGACAAGAGTGCCGGGATACTCTGTATCGAAAGTGTTCTTGACACGAACAGGGATGCCGTGCTTAATTGCAGGTTCGATGGCACGTGGGTGAAGCACCTTGGCACCGAAATATGACATTTCCATTGCTTCGATATAGGATATCTGCGGTATGGATGATGCTTCGGGTACGATCCTCGGGTCTGTGGTCATGATACCATGCACTTCTTTCCATAGCCAGATCTCGTCTGCATGTATGGAAGCACCTACAATGGATGCGGTAAAGTCGGAACCGCCACGTCCGAGGGTCGTGATGATCCCTTTCTTGTCCTCTGCGATGAATCCGGTTATGACAGGGATCGAGGTCTCCACGAGGACCGAGATGTTGTTCTCCACCTGCTCATAGCTCTTCTCCAATGGCTGTGCATTTCCGTAATCGCTTGTGGTAATTATGCCTGCCTCTCCGCCTGTGAACGGCATTGAGTCAGTTCCAAGTGAGCGTATGGCACCGCTTATGATAGGGACTGCAAGGCGTTCTCCATATGATGAGATATAGTCAATAGAACGTGGTGTCAGCTCACCCAGATAGCAGATGCCGATAAGTGCTTTTTCAAGTTCGTCTATGCGGCTGTCAATGGCCTCGATGACCTCGTCGGCGATCCTCTCATCATCAATTGCAAAGCCGATAGCATCGTAGTGCTTTTTGGCAAGGTCTGTCATGAACTCCTTGATCTGGGCAACCTTTCCTTTCTGTGATGCTTCCGCTGCATTGTTGAGCAACCCGTCAGTAACACCGCCAAGGGCTGAAGTTATGGCAACGACCTCATTACCGGCTTCCCTGTAGCTGATCAAAAGTTGCGCAACATGACGTATCTTTTTACCATCAGCAATGGATGTACCGCCAAATTTCATTACATATCTCATAGTCTGATCACGTTCTGTATTAGGCTTGATTTGGAATGTGGCTATAAACACGGCAGTGTAATATAAAGATTATGAAAGGCAGAATGAACGTAAGGTCTGTTTCCCTCTTATTTAAAAAGAAAGAGTTGATCAGCTGAACTCTCTCTTAAAGAAGAAAACTGTGAGTGCAAGAAGTACAGCAACCACGATGTATGTGAATGCTGTGGAGCCGATCGCATCTCTGGCAGAGTCTGAAACTCCTTCGGTAACATTGGAAGTTGCGTTCTCGCCATCATTTATTATCTCTTCTACTTGTTCTGATACGGATGTGTCGTCTTCTGTTTCACTCTCTCCTGATGAGGCCTTTGCCTGAACTGTGAAAGAGGTCTCTTTGGAGGACACGCTACCGTCTGTTGAAACGGTTTCGATGAGTATCTCATGTGTTCCTTTGTCAAGTTCGTCCGTAACTGCAGGATATGATCCCTCATCGACATCGTATCTGACATCTATCCTGTCATCATCAACATAGATCGTTACTTTAGAAGCATCATCACCAAGGTCATAGAATATGATGGCCCTTTCATCCTCCCTGACAGTGTTCCCGGAAAGTCCTTCGACCCGGATATCAACATCCGTCTCAACTTCCACGTCCTCTCTTTGTGAGATCTCCTTCAGGAAGAGTATGTGATTCTCACTGCTCTCAAAAAAGTCATAGACCTTTGCAATGAAGATCGTACGGGTCTCTCCGTTCACATTCTTGTAGTAACTGAAAATGTCACCTGCTTCCATATCCTTTATTTCTTTGACGACATGATCGTTCTTTTTCAGTGTTACTGTGATGGTCTGCTCGTCTAAATCAAGGTCGGATGCTGAAAGGGTGTAACCTTCCTCCAGTTCCATCTCATCCCCTATATCCACAGAATCCGATCTGTCGTATATCAGGAAGTCCTTTGTGTTCCTTGTAGGATCGCGGAACTGCTCGATCCTTATCCTTGTAGCAGTGTCCTTTCCGCTGGTAACAAGCTCTTTAGGAGTAACCCGGAATATCAGGTATTCTTCATCCTCTTCGTCGTCATCTTCTGCTTCGACGGTGAGTATGTATTCGAAAGGATCGTTCTCCTTGCCGGTCCCGTCACCATCTTCTACCAGTTTCCCGTTGTGACGTACCTCTACCCAGACATCCCCGTTGTCTTCGTTGATGTCAACTATCTTGAGTGAGTATCCCTGGGCAAGGGAAAGTTCCGTGTTTATTTCCACAACACTGTCCGAGTAATGTATTATCGGGTCGGACGGATCAAGGGATGCTGCAGGCGTTGCTGCAAACAGCATGGCAAATATTGCTATGAGTACAAAATGTATATATTTCATTAAACCTCACCATTCACGAAGCACATTTAAACATTGTTAGAATGAGCATATTGTCTTTATAGTTTTGTCGATACCTTCATCTGAAGGTTGCATGATTATCATACAAAAAGAGGTGTATCATTGAAATATATTATTCTCATCGGTGATGGAATGGCGGATTATCCCCTGGATGAGTTGGGAGGGAAGACGGTTCTCCAGAATGCCAGCACTCCGAACATGGACTACATGACAAAGAACGGGCTGGCAGGGCTTGCTATCAATGTTCCCGAAGGCCTTCCTCCGGGAAGCGATGTTGCGAACATGTCGGTCATGGGCTATGATCCGGATGTCTATTATTCAGGGCGCGCCCCCCTCGAGGCTGCCAGCATGGGCATACCTCTGGAAAAGAACGATGTTGCGTTCAGGTGCAACCTCATCACATTGAACGATGATCATATTGCAGATCACAGTGCAGGGCATATTACGAGCGAAGAGGCAAAGGAGCTCATGGAGGCCATCGACCGTGAACTTGGGACCGATGAGCTGAGATTCTATCCGGGTATCAGTTACAGGCACCTGCTTGTGGCATCCAATGACCTTGGTGCTAAAGCAGATTGTACGCCACCCCATGACGTGATAGGCGGGGAGAGGAAGGACCACATGCCAAAAGGTGAAGGCAGCGATGTCCTTTCCAGCCTGATCGAGAGATCTATCCCGATACTTGAGAGCCATCCTGTAAATGAGAAGAGGATTAAAGAAGGTAAGAACCCTGCAAATTCCATCTGGTTCTGGGGACAGGGGTATGCTCCGTCCTTCCGCACTTTCCATGAGCTTTACGGACTCACAGGTTCTGTTATCTCGGCTGTTGACCTGATAAAGGGTCTTGGTATATATGCCGGGCTTGATGTCATAGAGGTCCCGGGTGCCACTGGATATCTTGATACCAATTATGTGGGCAAGGCAGAATATGCCATGGAATCCCTGAAGGAAAGGGATATTGTTGTGGTCCATGTGGAAGCTCCTGATGAGGCAGGCCATATGGGTGAGCTGGATGCCAAGATCAAGGCGGTAGAGGACTTCGATGAGAAAGTTGTGGGCACTGTCCTGCGCGCGGTAAAAGAAGACGATGAAGACTATATGATTGTCGTGCTTCCGGACCACCCTACGCCGATCGTGCTCAGGACCCATACGTCCGATCCGGTGCCGTTCCTGATGTATTCAACCCTTGAGGATGACGTGGACAGCGTGGAAACATTCGACGAGGATGCTATGAAGGAAGGTTCCCTTGGAACTGTCCGTGGATGTGACATTGTCCAGATGCTCATTGATAAGGCAAAGCAGGACTGATCCTCCTGCTTGCACTTGTTTTTTAAGTCCCGTTAGTCTTTTATTTTTATCTGATGTATATCTTCACACCTAAATTTTAAGGAGTGGAATACATGAAATTCGGTTTAACACGTAGGGGTCCCTCTGGATTATCCCGCTGGGATCCATTTGAAGAGATCAGGCAGACGCAGGAACACCTCAACCAGCTGTTCAGGGAAGTTTCACCTTTCGGAGGGTGGCTGGAGGGGAGTTCGTTCACACCCCTGATGGACATCAAGGAAGAGGGTGACAACGTCGTAGTTACTGCTGACCTTCCCGGAGTTGACAAGAAAGATATCAACGTATCTGTAAAAGACAATATCATCGAGATCAGTGCGGAATGCAAAAAGGAAAGTGAGGAAAAGGAAGAGGGTTACACCCAGAGGGAGCGCACATATAGTCGTTTCTCAAGGTCTGCAGTCCTTCCATCCAATGTCACTGATGAAGGTGCAAAGGCAAAGCTTGAGAATGGTGTGCTGACCATCACCCTTCCGAAAACAAAAGCTGAAGAAAAGCCGAAGATCATGATCGAGTGAGTTCGATCATTCTTCTTTTTTAGATCCCGATCAAGAGTCTGTTTGCGGCATCAGCCAGAGTTTATCGTCATATTTTGCTCGGTCGGGGTAACTCTCATCATCGCCGCAACTTCCGTTTATATGGATAGTATTATTTATTTTTGATGCCATTTCACCTTCCGAGGTATCATATTGAGGATGGAACTGTTTACTGTGGATGGCCTGCCGCTTATTCAGAAAGGAGATGACATTGCGGCTATGATATGTGAGCGCACAGAACTTGAGGCCCATGATTGTGTGGTGATTGCTTCCACCATCGTAGCAAAGGCCGAAGGTGCAATGGTTCTGAAAAGTGATGTAGTACCATCCGATCGTGCTGTGAAAATTGCGAAACGCCTGGGAAAAGAACCTGAACTTGTGCAGGCTGTCCTTGACAGGAGTGCTGATGTGATCGTGGAATTCCCTTTATTACTTGTGGAGAACCTCAATGGGCACGTGAGCATCAATGCCGGTATAGATGATTCCAACGTTGAAGATGATTATTTCCTGGAACTTCCACACGATCCGGATGCTTCTGCAAAGGCAATAGGCGAAGAAATAGCCAATATCTGTGGCAGGGATGTGAGTGTTATCATCACTGATACCAATGGCAGGGCTTTCAAGATCGGTCAGACCGGAGTTGCTGTGGGTGTCTATCACATGTACCCTATCAGGAACTGGCGTGGAGAAAAGGACCTCTTTGGAAAAGAGCTTGAGATCACAGAGGAAGCGATTGCAGATGAGGTCGCATCGGCTGCGAACCTCCTGATGGGGGAGGCAGCGGGAGGATATCCTGTAGTGATAGTACGCGGGTATGAATATCATACTACTGATGATGTTACTGTGAAGGAAATGTATCGTCCGGAAAATGAGGATATAATCAGAAAAGGTTTAAGGTGCCTTCGTCAGTCCTCTGACTGAAGGTTCACCATTTCTACACCTGCGGCCCTGAAGAACTCAGGGGTGTCTGTGTCAGGGTATTTTGTACTGAAGACAACTCTCTTGATATTGGAATTTATTATCATCTTTGCACAGAGTATGCAGGGCTGGTGGGTGCAGTATACTGTAGCTCCTCCGATACCCACTCCATGTAGTGCTGCCTGTATAATGGCGTTCTGCTCGGCGTGAACTGCACGGCATTTCTCATGCATGGTGCCTGATGCGATGTTGTTCTTCTGTCTTATGCAACCGATTTCAAGGCAGTGTTCCATGTTACTGGGGGCACCGTTGTAACCTGTGGAAAGTATCCTTTTGTCACGGACAATAACCGCTCCGACCTTGTTTCTAAGGCAGGTGGAACGCTTTGCGACCACTGAAGCGATCTCCAGGAAATATTCATCAATTGATGGTCTCTCGGTCATGTATAAAAAGAAAATGGTAAGTAGTATATATAAGTTGTAGTGTATGAATCTGGCATATACAAGAATATTTATAGTTTACATTTTTTTCTGATAACGGAGTATTTAAAAATGGGATCAATTCTAGCAGAATATCTTGATTCATTTATAAGAGGACGTGATGATAAGCAACTTATCGCCATTCCTCTAGTGGTCCTGGCACTAGCCCTGTTAGTGTCGGTGGTAGTATTTTCAAGTACAGGTGCACCTGTGAAGCTCGGACTTGAGTTTGAGGGTGGTACCATGATAGCTTTTGAGACACAGGATTCCGCCGGTGTTCTCGAAGAGGCATATTCCGATTATTCACTTGTTGATGCGCGCAAGACCGGGGACCGTGCTATCCTTCAGTTCGGCCCTATGGGCAATGAAGAGCAGAAAGAGCTTGAAAAGGACGTAACTTCGAAGTATTCGAACGTGGAGATCAAACAGATCGGTGCCCTGTATGGAAAAGAGCTCCAGTCACAGGCACTGAAAGCGATCGCACTTTCCTTTATTGGAATGGCCATAGTTGTGTTCCTCATTTTCAGGACCGCTGTCCCATCCATCGCAGTGGTGCTCTCCGCGATATCTGATATTGCCATTGCTGTTGGTTTCATGAACATTACAGGCATCGAACTTTCCCTTGGTACCGTGGCGGCTTTACTGATGCTCATCGGTTATTCGGTTGACAGTGACATTCTGCTTACAACACGTGTGCTGAAGAGAAGGGGCACTGCCAATGAGAACATCGGGCGTGCAATGCATACGGGTCTTACCATGACCACAACCACACTTGCAGCACTTGTGGTGATGTATATCGTATCCACTTTCTCATACCTTGTGACATCCTCTGTTTCCCAGGTCAACCTGCTTTCCGATATCTCCATTGTGCTGATATTCGGTCTGGTGGCTGACATAATGAACACCTGGCTGCTTAACACCGGTATACTGAGGTGGCATGTGACCCGCAGCAACCCAAGGGGGCGAAGAGCATGAGGGAAGAAGAAGTAAAGAAAGGCCTGAAAAGCGATCTTCGTGTGTGGCTACTGATAGCAGCAGTATTGTTCTCTGTTGTTATGATACATCCGTGGTACTCATCTGATGAGGGTTTAACAACTGATCTTAATTACGGACTTGACCTTGAAGGCGGTTCCTGGATACAGATCAGACTTCAGGGTGCGGTTACCCAGGTCGACGGGGACATTGCACAAATGGTGCCTGCTATAATTGAGCCAGTAATAGGTTCTTCAATTGATGTGAATACTGTGACAGGTGGCTCAGGAGACGAGTTTTCGTCTGTAGGTACTACGGTGGTATTCACAACTGATACATATGTTTCCGATCTGCAGATGGATCTGATAGGTCTCGGAGATTCCGATATCACTCATTCAGGTGACACTTCCGAGGTCGTCCTTTATACCAATAAACAGACGCTTATCACCCAGTATCTTTCCGATTCACTTGATGCAGAGGTAATCCCTCTTCCACTTGGCGGTTCAGTGGAGTACGAGATCCGTAAAGAGGTCTCACAGGAAGACCTTCAGTCACTGATGGAAGATGTTGGTGGTTCCATACTGACGGAAGCTGACGGCACTCCGATATATCGTGAAGGTGTCAGGACCGAGACCCGTGACATGACCCGTGATATTCTCAGTGAAAAGCTAAATTCCCTTGGTCTTAAGGACATACCTGTGCGTACCGTTGGTGACGATTACATCCTTATTGACTTTGCAGGAACAGATCTTGCAACAGCAAAGGATATTGTGGAAAAACCCGGTAAGTTCGAGATAAGGGTTCAGACGCAGGGCAATGAGACTGCTCATGTGCTTTATGGTGATGCCATCGAGAAGGTCGGTGTTGTGTCATTCCACGATGGTCAGTGGCATACTCCGTTCACACTTAGTGAGGAAGGTGCCCTTGCACTGCAGAAAGTTGCCATGGAGACCGGCGCGACCAGCGACCCCAGTTCACACTGGCTCTACATGTATCTTGACGACAACGAGGTCTATGGTGCACCTCTGAGCTATTCAGCAGCATCAAGGCTTACCGAGGTCCCGATATATTCCTGGGAAGCTTCAACAGGCCCTGAAGAGGATAGCAAGGCAGAGGCAGAACAGCTCCAGATACACCTTCGTGCAGGAGCATTGCCTGTGAACGTTGTCCTCATGGGCTCCGGGCAGGTGGATGCAGCACTTGGTGCACAGTTCAAGAAACAGGCATTGTTCGCCGGACTCTTTGCGCTTCTCGCAGTGGCCCTGGTCGTCTTCAGGAGATACGGGCAGAAAGAGATCCTGCTTCCAATGGTGGGAACCTCCATCTGTGAACTTATCATGATACTGGGAGTTGCAGCGACCATCAAATGGCAGCTTGACCTGCCGGCTATCGCAGGTATCATTGCTGCAATAGGTACCGGTATCGATCACCTTGTGATCATAACCGATGAGGTGCTCTACGAAGGCAAACTACCTTCCACAAAAGTATATCTTGAAAGGATCACTAAAGCATTCGGTATAATCTTCGCAGCAGCTGCGACAACTACCATTGCAATGTCACCACTTGTAGTGATGGGATTTGGCGCCCTCAAGGGATTTGCCATTACCACTATCATTGGTGTGCTCATCGGTGTGCTCATCGCAAGGCCGGTGTATGGTAAGGTCATAAAAGAAGTGCTCAGTGAAGCAGAGTGAACTGCTGTTCAAGGATGTGTTGATGATGAATGATATGTGGACTGTGAAATACCGCCCGAAGATGCTTGAGGATGTACTGGGCAACGAGGAATCCCTCAATGCCCTTGGACAGCTTGTCAGATCAGGCAACCTGCCACACCTTGTGTTCCACGGGCCGGTTAACTCCGGTAAGGCCTCAACGGCCTTTGCCCTGGCACGTGAACTGTATGGGGAGGGCTATGAGAGTAATTTCACATACTTCAATGCATCCGATTTCTTTGACCAGGGGAAGCGCTATCTTGTTCGTGACAAGCGCTTTACCCACATAATCGGTACGGATGATCCCAAAAAGATCTACTCAAGCGTCATCTCCATTTTCAAGACCGTGATCAATGAGTTTGCCGGAATGGGTTCCATTGATGCTGACTTCAAGGTAATTTTCATTGATAATGTGGAGTCACTGGACACCAGTGCACAGCATGCCCTGCGCCGTATCATGGAGAAGTACACACGTACCTGCAGGTTCGTCCTCTCCACCACCCAGCCTTCCAAGCTGATCTCTCCTCTGCGTTCAAGAGGTCTGGAACTGTTCTTCACCTATGTGCCGGATGAGTTGCTAAGGCCATTCATTGTCTCAGTAGCTGAGCAGGAAGGAATATCTATTTCCGGGGACGGCCTTGATGCCCTGCTGTACTATGCAGAAGGCAATGTTTCAAGGGCACTGCTGACCCTCCAGTTTGCCAGCATGAACAATCCCGGCAAGGAGATAACAGGGGATGTTCTCTATGAGGAATCCCTCTGTGAGGTCTCAGAAAACGTAACCGAACTGCATGCAGCAGCTATTTCCCATGAGTTCCTGAAAGCCAGGAAGCTGATCGACACTCTTCTTATCGAGGAAGGGTTTACCGGTGATGAGATCCTTCTACAATTGCATTCGGTTGTCATGAGATCTGACCGCAGCGAGGAAGAGATCGCAAAGGCAGCATGCAGGATAGCCGATGCAGATGCAATGATCATTGACAGTGCAAACGCAAGGATCCATCTGGAATCACTTGTTACGGAACTTTACTGATAACTGGTCTTTACCATGACATCTGAAGCTGATGATAATTTCAGGGCCGCATGCAGAAAATTGCTGGACATGGTCCTTGAGGGCAGGGTCTCTGGCAATCTGGAGCTCAATGAGGCTAAGAAGGCTGTAAGCAAAGAGTTCAGGCTTTCAACCCTTCCGAAGAACCCTGACATAATCATGGTGGGGGATGAGGAAGAGCAGAAGAAGGTACGTGATACCCTTCGCCGCAAACCTGTGCGTACGATCTCAGGCGTTGCGGTAATTGCAGCCATGACATCTCCCTGTGCATGTCCGCACGGTGTATGTGTGCCGTGTCCGGGAGGCCCGAACTCCACATTCAATTCTCCCCAGAGCTATATGGGCAGGGAACCGGCTACGATGCGGGCCATGCAGTATGAGTATGATCCCTACAGGATAGTCTCAGGTCGCCTCTCCCAGCTGAAACAGATCGGGCATGAGGTTGACAAGGCCGAGCTGATCGTCATGGGCGGTACGTTCTCTGCCCGGGCCATCGATTACCAGGAATGGTTCACAAAACGCTGTCTTGAGGCGATGAACGATTTCTCGGGAACTGAGTGGCGTGATGATGTCCAGCTTATCGGAAAGACCAATCCCTACGTGACCGTGGAGGATGTGCAGAAGGCCAATGAGACCGCAGCCATCAGGAACACAGGTATCACTTTTGAAACGCGTCCGGACTGGACGGATCAGGGGCATGTGGATCGCATGCTGGAACTTGGTGCCACGAAGGTGGAGATCGGTGTCCAGAGTGTATATGATTTCGTGCTTGAGAGGATGAGGAGGGGACACACGGTTCAGGAGACAGTTGAGTCGAACCGGATGCTCAGGGACAGTGCGCTTAAGGTCGGGTTCCATATGATGCCTCATCTTCCGGGAGTGGATTCTGCAAGAGACCTTCGGGGTTTCAAGAGGCTTTTTACGGACGGCAAGTTCATGCCAGACTACCTTAAGATATATCCCACGCTTGTCACAGAGGGCACGCAGCTTCACGAGATGTGGGAGCGGGGCGAGTATGAGGCCCTGGACGATGAGGCTGCAGTGGAGCTTCTCGCAGACATCAAGGCTATCCTGCCAAAGTGGGTAAGGATGCAGCGCATACAGAGGGATATCCCATCTCCGCAGATCCTTGCAGGTGTCCGGAAGAGCAATATTCGTCAGCTTGCAAAAGAGAGGCTTGAGGCAAGAGGTGGCAGATGCAGGTGTATCCGTTGCAGGGAGGTCGGTCACAATGTGCTCAAGGGCAATGAGCCGGATCCTGACAGCATTGAGCTTACTGTGGATACCTATGAGTCCTGTGGCGGTAAGGAACATTTCATCTCATTCGAGGATACGACGAAAGATATTTTGATAGGTTTCCTCAGGTTGCGCTTCCCGAATTCTCCTCACAGGTATGAACTGCAGGATTCTGCACTTGTAAGGGAATTGCATGTTTATGGTTCCATGGTGCCTGTGGGCAGGGGGGCCGCCGGTACGGACTGGCAGCATCGTGGATATGGTGCGGAACTTCTGGAGAATGCTGAGGATATTTCACGGGAGGCCGGTTACTCTAAGGTATCGATCATCAGTGGTATCGGTGTCCGGGAATATTATCGCAAGTTCGGATACTATCGTGATGGTGTCTATATGTCAAAGGACCTTTGAATTGTTTATCTGTGGAAAGCAGGAACTTTTGTATTTATGTAGTTCTTCAATACATTTATAACATAGTTGTGTGTACTCTCCATATGGCCTGCAATTATGGCTTTAGATTGGGAAATTTGTTAAAATTGACCGGGAGGTCAGCATGACCATTGATAATTCTAATGAAGAGATCGTGAGGCTTTTAAAAGAGATAAGCGGAAAGCTGGATCGCATCCTGATGCAGGGTTCATCTAACATTGAGCCGGAAAATGGTATCTTTGAAGTACTTGATGTGATGACATTACTTACACTCCCTGATCATCTGCGTGAGACCGCAACATCTCTCTTCGAGCTGGGATCAGCAACGGCGGAAGATCTTGCAAAGAAGACCCATAAGGAACGGGCTGTGGAGAGCAATTACCTGAATCAGCTTGTGAGGATGGGACATGTTGTAAAGAACCGTTCCGGCAGAAAAGTTTACTTTAGTATAGGTGAAGGATTGGGTAAATAATTGTTATTTTATTTGTTAATGGGTATATAGTCACTATAATTTGTACATTTATAGGTATCTTTGGTCAAATATGCATATTGTCACATTTTAGTAAAGTATACTTTACTTCTTAGCAAATGTTCTGTGAAATACTATTATATAGAAGTTCATCGTCCTACTTCATCAGGGAAAATTTGATAAAAAGGGATCTGAATGGGAATAACTATTGCGGTACACTCTTCAAAAGGTGGGTCAGGTAAGACCTCTTTCGCCATTAACCTGGCATTTGCATATGTTTCTGAAGGTAAGAACGTATGTCTTGTTGATGCAGACCTTAAAGCGCCAAGTCTTTTTAATTATATGTTCCCAGATTCCGAACGCTGGCTTAATGATGTCCTTGAGGGCAGGTGTGGAATCAGGGATGCTATCCTTGAGGTCGAAGATACCAATACTCTTCCCGGTAGTTTATGTGTGGGATATTGTAATCCTGAGATCGAGTCAGTCCGCGAGATGTCCGGGAAGGACCGCAAATGGCAGGCAAAGGCCCTGAAGAATATAATGAATGCGAAGAAAGAGCTTTTCTCATCCGGTACGGATGTCCTTATAATCGATACGGGTCCAGGTGTGGATTTCACTTCTGTCAATGCAATAGCAGCGGCCGATTATGTTGTGATGGTCACAAAACCTGATAAATCTCACCAGAAGTACATGGAGCAGGTGATCGAAGGAATTTACATTCCACTCACCAAGCCTTATGGTGTCATCATGAACAAGTGCCATAGCAATAGTCCTATGTCTATATCAGGTGTGAATGAGTCGGGAGTGCCTGTTCTTGCATCGATCCCATGTCTTTGTGACGTTGCGATCAGAGGGGACACAGAGGTCCTGACAATATCGGAGCCGGATCACCCGTTCTCAAAAGCCGTTTTCACGGTTGTCGGGGCGATCGATGAGTGCCTTTCAGGCGAATGATTCAGTTTTTATCATCCTCTTCAAGCATACCCTTTACTTCGTCCACATAATTCAGGATCTCAGTTTCCTTTTTCTCCCGGACCTGGTCATGGTATGTTTCCGATTCCATGAGCGTGTTCTGAAGTGATATTATCACTAGATACATGATCGCAGCGGCGGCGAGTGCAAGTGTTACTCTTTCAATGGGATAGATCATGATCACTGAGGCGAACATCTGCGGGGGCAGGTCAAAGAGCAGTGTGGCACTTATGCTGCCCGCAAGGTGGTCTGCAAGGATCGCCATCAGTGACGCAAGGAGCAGGAAAATGAATTTGAAGATGCTTTCTTCCCTATCCTTTAATTTATAATTGAAGGCGAAGAAGGCTCCAAGCGTTAGAATATGGAACCAGGGGTAGTAATATACACTTCTTCCCAGGGGCGTTGCGTACCAGAGCAGGATCATAATTCCGAATATTACCATTGCAGCTTTTTCTTTCTTTGTGATACAAAGACCTGCTACTGCAGATGCCAGTGCTACAAAGAAAGGGGTCAGCAGATGGAACGTGTCCGGCGTGCCTCCTCTTATCAGCGTATGTCCCATTATACCGGAAAAGGAGACGATTGCTCCCCAGAATGGCCCAAGTATCATTCCGTTCAATGCGCCAAAGGATACAACCGAACTTATCCTTGCTCCCTCTATGCCGATAAGGTTCTCAAAATCAGGGAACCAGCTTGCAAAGTATGTTATTATTATTGCAGAAAGAACATACAATGCTGTAAGTTTCCTTTTTTTGATAAGCTGGTTGTATATGTCAATGATCACAACATACTATTATCCTCAGTATATATAATACTTTAAGGGAACATATGCTTTTTTTTTATAGTAAACGACATTATTCTCATCAGAAATGATATATATAGTCATGGCAATTTAGCGGATTGATAACTATGATGTTTATTGGAGAAGCTCTAATTGGCGAGGAACCAGAACTCGCACACGTCGATCTTATGATCGGGGACAAGGAGGGACCTGTCGGACAGGCGTTCGCAACAGGCATGACCCAGCTTTCAGCAGGTCACACACCTCTTCTTTCCGTGATCCGCCCGAACCTGCCTACAAAGCCATCTACACTGATCGTTCCTAAGGTGACAGTGAAGAACATGGACCAGGCCGCACAGATATTCGGTCCTGCCCAGGCAGCTGTTGCCAAGGCAGTCGCTGATGCTGTGGAAGAAGGTGTCGTTCCTACAGACCAGGTAGAAGACCTTGTGATCATCGCAAGTGTATTCATCCACCCACAGGCTGTAGACTACAACCGTATCTTCAGGTACAACTACGGTGCTACAAAACTTGCTCTCAAGCGCGCACTGGACAACTTCCCTGACATCGACACTGTGCTCGAAGAGAAGGACAAGTCCTCACACGCTATCATGGGATTCAAGGTCTCAAGGCTCTGGGATGCCCCATACCTTCAGGTTGCACTTGACAACCCGAACATCGGTGCTATCACCAATGTGGTCAAGCAGCTTCCAAAGAGCGACCACCTGATCCTCGAAGCAGGTACACCTCTTATCAAACGCTATGGTGTGGATGTCATCACCAAGCTGCGTGAGATCAAGCCTGACGCATTCATCGTTGCTGACCTTAAGACACTTGACACAGGTAACCTTGAGGCACGTATGGTGGCAGACGCAACCGCAGACGCAATTGTGGTTTCCGCACTTGCACCTATTGCAACACTCAACAAGGCTATCGCAGAAGCTCACAAGACAGGTATCTCTGCTGTCATGGACACACTGAACCAGCCAGATCCTGTAGCTGTCCTCGAACAGCTGGACGAGCTTCCTGATGTTGTCGAGCTTCACCGTGCAATTGACATCGAAGAGACCGCTCACGCATGGGGCAGCATCGAAGGTATCAAGGCAATTGGTGAGAAGCGCAACAAGAAGATCCTCGTGGCAGTAGCAGGCGGTGTACGTGTTGATACTATCTCCGATGCACTTGGCGCAGGTGCTGACATTCTCGTTGTTGGAAGGGCTATCACCAACTCCAAGGACATCAAGCAGGCAGCTGACCAGTTCATTGAAGGCCTGAACAAGCCAGAGATCGACCAGTTCAGGGTAATGACCGATTTCTAAGCGTGCGTTTCATCGCACGTTCCCTTTTTTACGGGGGGATACAATGAGACCATTGATCGTATTGAATCTGAAGACCTATCTTGAGGGTACCGGGGAAGGTGCTGTCAGGATCGCTGAGGCCTGCAGGGATGTGGGTGAGGCAAGTGGTATCGAGATCGCAGTGGCACCACAGCTTTGTGACGTTTACAGGGTTTCATCCCAGGTGGATGTGCCGGTGTACTCACAGCACATTGATGGTGTGGGTGCAGGAAGTTTCACAGGCCACGTATTTGCCAGATCTGTAAAGGATGCCGGTGCAGTGGGTACACTTATCAACCACTCTGAGCGCCGACTGAACCTTGCGGACATCGAAGCATCTGTTACTGCCGCAAAAGGCGAGGGACTTCGGACGATAGTTTGTACCAATAACATCGCTACAACAGCAGCAGCAGCTGCATTAAAACCTGACTTTGTTGCAGTGGAACCGCCGGAACTCATCGGTTCAGGCATTCCTGTTTCAAAGGCGGACCCTGAGGTCGTAAGGGGTTCAGTCAGTGCCGTTGAGCGCATCGATGCTGATGTGAAGGTGCTCTGCGGTGCAGGAATCTCAAAAGGAGAGGACCTTAAGGCTGCAATGGAACTTGGTTCCGTTGGAGTGCTCCTCGCATCCGGTATCGTCAAGGCGGAAGATCCAAAGGCAGCGCTCGAGGATCTTGTAAGCCTGATATAATATCGTAACGTTATTTCAAAAAGAAGTGAGTGATGCCTTATGGCATCCTTTTTTTAAATTTATTATTTCCTTACAGGAAATACCATGCTATGAACAACAGCAATGTTGAGAACCCTACCTTTATTCCCATGGTAAGTTCCATGTGAAGGTTGCGTGCAACCATATTGGATATCCCAATAGGTGGTGGTGATAACAGGAGTGCTGCAAGGAACATTGCGAGTCCTGAGACGTAATTGTTCTCCACAATGATCAGGTATAATCCTGAAATTCCCAGGTATATCCCAAAAATGGAGATTATCAAAAGTCCCATTTTGTAGAATCGAAGATATTTTTCGATCCCCCCGGGAAGCATACCAGCAGTCTGCAGTTTATCAGTTTTAGTCAAAAGTTCACCCCTGTCATTGTTTAATCTGAATTACTAAATTTGTTTTCATGGCATAAATATCAGATGGGGTCATGGCCTCTTATTCCGCATCCAAGTCCCCGGAGCAGTTCCTCGATGTCTTCCTGCACCTCTGCAGCAGTGAGGTCTCCGAGTATGGTAATGCGGTATGTAATACTGAGCCTGTTATCGGATATGCCTGAGTATGTATCGACAATACTGACAGAAACGATCCTCTCATCGCAGGAGATCACTTTCTCTATGGTAACCGGATCTGCTCCTGCAGGTATCAGGGCGGAGATATCCCTGACCGGATGGTTCAGGGTGTCGATCTTCCATTTTTTCAGTTCCGCATCAGTGAGCAACCTGACATTCTCGGTCCTCAGGGCGATGGTTCGGTCACCTCTTGATAGCGTTACTGTCAAAGGTGTGACCTTTTCGATGATACCGACATGTGTTACGCCGGAGTAGGTGTGCAGGAGCCCCCTTTCTTTACCTGCGGATGCGATCATTTCCTCGAACTCGGCGATCTTTGAATTGATGAGCTTGTCCGACCTGTGAAGTGCGGATGCCGTGTCTTTGAAGTGGGCTGCAGCATCTGTCATTTTCTTGCAGAACGCTTCGGTATCCTGTTCCCTGACAATATCCGAAAGCAGGTTGCATTCATTGATGAATGCCTCGTGGACATTGAGCACCTGTTCGTTCTTCATCTGTATATGGGCGTACAGGTACGGGTTCTGACCAAGGATCCTACCCACGAAATCCACCATGATCTCGTATACCGGGCTCATGAAACGACGGGACTTGCTTATGTCAAAGTCAAGGCTTTTGAACGTGGTTCCGATAGTAATGTATGCAAAATGGGTAAGCCCCTGGACCACGGAAACGAACTTATCATGCTCTTCCGGATCGATGATCTCAATATGTGCACCACTCTTCTCAAAGAGTCCATGCATGATCGGGAACCATTTATCACAGCGTCCTTTTGTGGGACTCATTATGACGATCTGCCCCTGTAAGGTCGGGATGGATGGCCCGAACATGGGGTGTGTTCCCAGTATCTCCACGCCTTCAGGGGCGAATTCCCTCATTGCGTTGACGGGTTCGGCCTTGATGGAGGTAAGGTCCATGAGGAGGCTCCCCTGCTTCATTTTCGGTGCGGTTTCCTTGATGACCCTTGCAGTGATGTCTATGGGCACGGTGATGACAACTACATCTGCCTCTCCGATCTCTTTGTCAAGGTCTGTGGCAAATTTAACTCCCATCTGTTCAGCTATCTCGGTCTTGCCACTGCTTCCCCATACGATCACCTCGTAGCCGTGATGCAGGAAGAACTTAGTGAACCACTGGCCCATACCTCCGGTTCCGCCGATGATGAGCATCTTCATAGTCTCAGGGCCTCCATTGCGGCCTTTTTCATCACGTCCACAGGTGGTTCCACGCCGGTCCAGATGCGGAATGCTTCTGCGCCCTGGTAGACAAGCATCATGATACCTGTGACCGGTGTTGCACCGGCAGCTTCGGCTTCCTGAAGCAGGCGTGTCTTGAGTGGATTGTAAACGATATCAAAAACAGTGAGGTCGGAGTGCATCTGCTCTGCGTT
The DNA here is from genome assembly GCF_038432375.1 of Methanococcoides sp. LMO-2. Lineage (NCBI taxonomy): Archaea > Methanobacteriati > Methanobacteriota > Methanomicrobia > Methanosarcinales > Methanosarcinaceae > Methanococcoides > Methanococcoides cohabitans. The sequence continues at coordinate 274,152 of NZ_JBCAUS010000006.1, read as the reverse complement.
AACGATGCAATCTCCTATGTTAGGGTCCATTCCCACGGTGGTGGTATTGATTAGTATGTCAGTGTCCTCCAGGCACCTGTCCAGTACGTCCAGCCCGAAGCCGTTGACCTTACCTACCTCGGCTGCCAGGGTCATGGCCCGCTCAGGGGTCCTGTTGGCAATGTTGACCTTTGCACCGGCTTCAGTGAATGTGAAGGCGATCGCCCTGGCGGCGCCTCCGGCACCAAGTACCAGCACGCTCTTATCCTCAATATCTACCCCTGCATCTTCCAGTGTCTTCCGGGCGCCTATGCCGTCGGTATTGTAGCCTTTGATACCATCCTTAAAGTCGATGGTATTGACAGCTCCGATCCTTGCTGCCAGCGGGTCGGTCTCAATGAGTCCGATGGCAGTCTCCTTTAACGGGACCGTGAGGTTGAGTCCTCCGAATCCCATTGCCTTTGCACCTTTTATGGCATCGCCAAGGTTCTGCTTTTCTACCCTGAAGGCATGGTATGTACAGTCCATGCCCAGTGCTTCGAAGGCTGCATTGTGCATGACTGGTGAAATTGAGTGCGCGATGGGGTCTCCAAGAACTCCGAATACCTGTTTCATTGAAGCATCTCCAGTGCTTTCTTAAGTTCGTGTACTTTCAGCTGTCCGGGTGCAACAGCATTTGACACGCTTGCATAGGTAAGTTTTGAACCGTAGCATGGCCCGACTATCCGGGTGTGTTTGCCGAGCTGTCCCATTGCAATGGTGCAGACGTTGCTCTCACTTAGTGTGACCTCGAGAAGCTCAAGGACGTCCTGCATGCTGTTTGGCATCACTGCAAGTTTAGCTATATCCGCTCCTGCCTGCCTGGAGCGCTCAAGGATTTCCCTGATAACCGCTTTGTCAGGTGTTCTCTCAAAATCGTGGGATGATATGATGACCGTTGTTCCCGCTTCCTTTGCTCTTTTTATGAGCCTTTTACGAAGTTCCGGGTCTGCGCTGAGCTCCACATCGATGGCATCCGTGAATGGCAGAATCTCTTCAAGTAGGGAAATCCTGTCCTCTTCAGAGCCATCCCAGTTTCCTCCCTCAGCTTGTAACCTATTGGTTGCAATACAGGGAAGTTTTGTGTCAGAACGAAGCTTTTTGAGCAGATTCGCTGCAGTTTCAGGAGTGTCTATTCCGAGCAGGTCGAGCCTGATCTCAAGGATATCCGCTCCTGTGGATGCAGCTGCTTTTGACTGGGTAAGAGGGTCCTTGTTGATGGCTGCAACAAGGGCTGCCCTCTTATCCAGGTCGAAATTACCTATGTGTACCATATCTCATTTCTCGATGATGGTTTCTTCCACCTTCATGCCGAAGTGGCGTGCGCCTCCCTCGTAGTTGACCATTACCTCATCTCCTGGCTTAAGGTCTGCAATGGAGATGGGTTCGCCTTTTGTGTCCACGAGTTTGATGGTCTCGGCATTCTGGAGTATGTTCTTGATTATGTTGCCCTCTACCTCTGCTTCTACAAGCATGAGCGGGCGTCTTTCTATCTTGACCCTGCCGACGATGCCTGCACGCTGGTTGCCCTGTGCATCCACGATGGTGACATCATCGCCGGATTTGAGTTCGGAAAGGTATTTGGTCTTTTCACCGACCTTCACGTAGGCATGCACTGCACCTGCGTTGACCCTGAAAGGCCTGGATGCCACGTATGGGCTTTCCTCAGATTCGGAGTGAACAAGGAACATGCCGCTTGCCTGTGAGCCAACGAGCATTCCTTCGCCGCGTGTCATCATATTGCAGGTGTCCACGCAAACGCGATCACCCATTCCCACGGGTTCGACCTTTGTGACCTTTGCAGGTACTAGCTCCAGTGCTTCAACGCCTGAGCTCTCGGCCACTGCAACGGTGGACTTGATGGCATTTGGATCATCACTGTCAAGCAGGACGCCTTCTGAGCCGTGTTCCATGGTCTCGAGGGCGAGCTTTGCCTCTTCAGCATCACGAACGCCGGCAATGATCTGCACATCGCTTTCCTGAAGGCCTGCGATGAGGTTTTCAAGAGGAATGACCTTCCAGTCGGTTCCTACGATGATCAGGAAATCACATTCCTTTCCCATCTGTGCTGCGAATTCCTCATAGGCCTTGTTCTGTATGACCACATATGCTCCTACTGTGAGGCCTTTTTCCTTTAAGCGGATGGCTGTGCTCATGTCAAGGGATCCTACAGGGTCAGGGGACAGGGGCTTTGTTCCGTCTCCTTCTCCACCCTTTCCGACGACAACAACGTCAGCGCCGGACTTGTCATCGTGGGCAAAGGCTGCGACCTTGATGTCGCCAAGCTCCCTCACTTTTTCCACTTCATCAGCGTTCACAAGTACATAGTCAACGCCGGATTCCAGTCCGGTGGTAATCCTTTCCTTATGGTCGTCCCAGTTGCCTTTGTCGGCTTTGATCCAGATGGTCTTTGGTTTCATATGTATACGCCATTCGCCTTCATCATTTAAGTGTTTGTAGTGCTTCCTCCACAGAAAGGCCCTTGTGGACGATCTGTGTGATGGCCTGTGTCATCTTTGTGGGGGTTGGATGCTGGAAAACGTTCCTGCCAATGGCGACTCCCCTTGCACCGGATTCCATGGCACCGCTGATCATATCAAGGAACTGTTCATCGGTTTCGGTCTTTGGTCCGCCTGCAATGACCACGGGTACCGGACATCCATCAACAACGTCCCTGAAGCTGTCAACATCACCTGTGTAGACGGTCTTGATGACGTCTGCACCAAGCTCTGCTCCAACCCTGGCGGCGTGTGCTACCATTTCAGGGTCGTGAGGGTCAGTGATCTTCTTACCCCTTGGGTACATCATGGACAGGAGTGGAATTCCCCATTCGTCACACTGTTCTGCGACGTATCCGAGTTTTTTGAGCTGGTCGGCTTCGGTATCTGATCCGATGTTCACATGGATGGATACTGCATCAGCACCCATTTTCATTGCTTCCTCGACCTTGCATACAAGGACCTTGTCGTTTGGATCAGGACCCAGGGCTGTGGATGCGCTCATATGGACAATGAGTCCCACGTCATGGCCGTATCCGCGGTGGCCGTGGTATACCATTCCTTTCTGCATGAGGACAGCGTCTGCACCGCCTTCAGCCACCTTGTTGATGGAGTCTGCAATGTCTATTACTCCCCTGATGGGTCCATCAGACATTCCGTGGTCCATTGGTATGATGACCATGTTTCTGCTTTCCCTGTGCATAATCCTTTCAATTCGAATCCTTTTACCTATTTCAGCCATATTATCACTCTTGTAATTGATATTTGTTGGATCGTGTTAGTATGTGACATAGTAGCACAATATACTATTTAAATCTTATTATTTTGTTCCTTCTGAAATCTGGAATAGTCTTATATATAGATTCATCATTTACTGCCAATATCGACTCAACCCGGTGTGGATTCCATCATGAGAGAGTTAAAGATCCTTGTTATCAATAATTATGGCCAGTTCTGTCACCTTATTCACAGAACCGTACGCGATCTGGACATGGACACGAAGATTGTATCTAACACGACCCCTGTGGAAGAGATCCTCGAGCAGGAGCCGGACGGTATCATCTTAAGCGGTGGTCCGTCAATGGAGCGCATAGGTCTCTGTCAGGAATACGTGGAGAGCATCGACCGGCCGATTCTGGGCATCTGCCTGGGACACCAGCTCATTGCCAGGACCTTCGGCGGCCAGACCGGTTCAGGCGACCTCGGCGGCTATGCCGAGATCGATGTGGAGATTCTGGATGAGGACGATATCCTCAAAGGGCTTGGTCCCAGAACATCCGTCTGGGCTTCCCATGCTGATGAGGTCATAGCGCTTCCGGAAGGATTCCTGCACCTCGCACGCTCGGATGTGTGCGAAATAGAGGCAATGCGCCACCCTGAGAGACCGATCTATGGCGTACAGTGGCATCCTGAAGTTGCTCACACAGCACAGGGCGAGGAGCTTTTCATGAACTTCTTTGAAGTTTGTGAGAATTACTGATATACTACTCGTTTTCTTATTGCAGAACAGGAGCTAAATGCTCCCTGTCTTTTTCTCTTCTTTATTAAAAATCAGTATTCCTGAACGTATCCTGCAATAACAACGCATCCTCTTCCAGATTCGGACTCTCGCATATCACAAGTCCTTTCACCCCAAATTCCCGAAACGCTGCCATAAGGTCAGTATAATTGTAATCCGACTCCCGGAGTACCAGGTGGTTCTTCTCCCCCTTCTCTCCGTACTCTATGCCGGAAACGTGGCAGTGCATGTCCTCAAGCCCTTCTTTGCCCAGGTATTCTTCCACCTTCCCGAGCACGTCCCGGAATTCCTCAAGTGTGTTGAACTCTCCGCTGCTTCTTGCGTGCAGATGCGAAAAATCGATACAGGGCATGACCCCCTCGATGGCTTCCGCCATCATCAGGGTCTCCTCCAGACTGCCGAACTGCGTAGGTTTGCCGGTGGTCTCCGGGCGAAGCACCGCATCGATGCCCTCGTCCTCAAGCCTTGATGCTAACTTGCCAAGCAGCACGTTGACCCTTTCCATCACTACTTCACTGTCCTGCTTGTGGTAGTAGGCAGGATGGAACACAATGGATGATGCACCGCAGAGTGCCCCGATTCGGGCCGACTGGTAGATGCGCTCGATGCTGGCATCGATCTTCTCATCCTCTGCGGAATTGAGATTAATGTAATACGGTGCGTGCACGCTGAGTGCCACGCCCTCTTCTTCAGCTGTAGCCCTGACCCTCTCAGCCATGCCTTCCTTCATACGCACCCCGCGTACGAATTCCAGCTCCATGCATCCCAGACCAAGCTCACGGATGCGCTGGATCCCTTCGACGCTCCCTCTCTTCTTAGCACTGAGGGGGGTTCCTGCCGTTCCGAAGAGCAGTTCCTTCATAATATCCCCAGCTTGATCCGAAGCTCCTTTTCCCGCTCCTCGGAGACCTTCTCTCTTACCATATCAAAAAAGGAATCCACATCATCCTCATCAAGGGACCGGATGTCTTCCTTCCCTTCCATTGCAAGCCCTGCAAGGTATTCCGCTTCCTCACTGTCAAGTCTCTCAAGCCTCTCCCTGAAGTCATCCGCATCCTCTGCGATCTTGTGGGATATCGGTCTAAGTATGAATGGATATGGGTGTCCCATCTCGGACATATGTGTCCCGCCGTTCTCTGGTGCAAGCTTGTTGAAGACCTTCTTATCCATGTCTGAAAATTCTCGTCCCATGGTGGATTGTTATGTGGGGGTTGGTATAAAATTATGTCTTTTTGTAATTGTTCCAATTAGATGATTCTGTTGACGTACGCATTTATATAACATTATTTAGAAATATTCATCTGGGAGGTTGTGGGTGATGTGCAACTTTATTATTTCTATTAAAAACAGGGGCGAGGTGTGGCAATGAATGTTGTAGCCGTCATTCCTGCATATAATGAAGAGGTTAATATCAAGCACATCATTAAGAGAACGAAGCTCTATGTGGATCAGATAATTCTTGTTGATGATGGGAGCAGTGATGCGACAGCCTATATTGCCAGGAATATGGGTGTAAAAGTGATCCAGCACGGGGATAACCTGGGAAAGGCCGCTGCCTTGCAAACAGCTTTTGAAGAAGCCAGAAAAATAAACCCATCTGTACTTGTAACTCTCTATGCTAATGGTTTTCATAATCCTGACGACATACCTGCAGTATTGGATCCTGTGCTTTCCGGGGATGCAGATGTTGTGAACGGTGCTTATGTTACTTCATCGGTCACTGGTTTTGGTACTACGTTTGAGGATTTTGGATCCCGGGGCAAGGGTCAGTTTTTCATGTCCAGTGGATTCCGTGCATATTCTTCGAAGACGCTCGAGATTTTCAGGTTCACAAAGGGCGACAATATGATCGAGCTCGAGTTGATAGATGATGCTATCAATGCCGGTTTCAGGGTACGTGAGGTACCTATCAAGATAATCGATCCGATCAAAAGGGAGTTGCTGGCAAGTAAACGTATAGGTGTGGTAGTGCCTGCGTATAATGAAGAGAAGCTGATAAAAGCGACCATTGATGGAATTCCCCATTACGTTGATCGGATATATGTGATAAATGATGCGAGTACTGATAATACTGCAAAGATCCTTGATGCATTGGACGATTCCAGGCTGTTCGTGATAACGCATGAGGCCAATAAAGGTGTGGGTGCTGCAATCGTCAATGGCTACAAACAGGCGCTGAAAGAAGAGATGGATGTCGTTGCGGTCATGGGAGGGGATAACCAGATGAACCCTGCCCAGCTGCCAAAACTGTTGATGCCTATTATTGAGGGCAAAGGGGATTACACCAAAGGTAACCGCCTGTTCAGTACGGAGTATCGTGGCGGCATGAGCGGATTTCGCCTGTTGGGTAACTCGATGCTCACGTTCATCACGAAAATAGCCAGTGGATACTGGCACGTCATGGATCCGCAGAACGGTTATACTGCCATCTCAAAGGAAGCACTGGGGGAGATCGGCCTGGATGAGATCTACACGTACTATGGTTACTGCAACCACATACTTGTGAGATTGAATGCTTTTGGTTTCAGGACCCTTGATGTTGTCATGCCTGCCAAATACGGTGAGGAAAAATCAACGATCAAGTACGGTCCTTACATTAGCAAAGTGTCTATGATGCTGTTCAGGAAGTTCCTTTGGAGGCTGAAGATGAAGTACATGATACTCAACTTCCATCCACTCGTCCTGTTCTACATCCTAGGCATGGCGTTCATTCCTGTGGGCGTGTTGTTCGGTCTTTCAATGATCATAGCTACTCTGATGCAATGGCCGGTATCTTCGAACCTGTTGGTCTTGGATGCCCTGATACTTATATCAGGAACCCAGTTCCTGCTGTTCGCAATGCTGTTCGATATGCAGGAGTCTGATAAGGATCTGAGGGGTTCAGGTTCCCGGTCTGTAGAAGGTGAGATCGAATGAGCTCACTTTTGTTTGAGACATTGCTGTGTGGTGATCTCTGATGTTGAGGATTGATGAACATGATTTCACTATCAGTAAATTCCGACTTCTCTGTGAGGCAATAGCCATAGATTATCCCACTGTTACAATGGCAGAATACATGAGTGGTGATCATCCTGACAGGTTTGTGCTGATGCGACACGATGTTGACCGGATGCCGGGACATTCACTGGAAACCGCACGGATAGAGCATGAGCTGGGTATCAGGGCTACATACTACTTCAGATCGATAAAAAGTGTGTTCAAGCCGGAAATAATGAAACAGATACGTGACATGGGTCACGAGATCGGTTATCATTATGAGACATTAAGCGAAGCAAATGGTGACCCTGAAAAGGGGGTTCAATTGTTCAAGGCACATCTGGCTGACTTTGATGACGTCTACAAGGTGAAAACCATCTGTATGCATGGAAGGCCGCTCTCAAAATACGATAACAGGGACCTTTGGAAATCTTATGACTTTAAGGATTATGGAATTATTGGTGAGGCCTATCTCTCTGTGGGGCCAGAACTTAATTATTTTTCAGATACAGGAAGAAGCTGGAGTACTAGGAACAGTTTGAGGGATTTTATCCCCGGTAAGACTGAAGATTTCACTGCCGATACGACGGATGATCTGATCGATCTTATCAAAAGTGGTGAACTGGAGAACCTTTATCTTCTTGCACATCCGGAACGCTGGTCATTGAATATGGTGGATTGGGGTTTATATTGCAGTATGGATGTGGCTGTCAATCTGGTGAAGAAGGTTTTATCTGTGGTGAGAAAATGAGGATATTATTCAATATGGCACATCCTGGCCAGATCCATTTGTTCAAAAATGCTATCCGGGTTCTGGAAGAACGGGGTCACGCATGTAGGATTACTACGGTTGATAAGGACGTTTCTTTACATTTACTTAAAGCATATGGATTTGAATATGATGTTGTTGGAAGTGCAAAACCTTCCTTATTCTCAAAAGCCACAGAGTTGCTGAAGATCGAATATAATCTGTACCGGATCGCAAGGAAATTTAAACCTGATATTTTGATAGGCGGAGTAGGAAATGCCTATGTTGCTCATGTGGGAAAGATCATCAGAAAACCTTCCATCGTTTTTGATGATACCGAGCATGCAAAAATAGAACACACGATAACTGATCCTTTTGCATCCGTTATATGCACTCCGTCATGTTACAGGCTTGATCTTGGGGAAAAACAGGTGCGATATAATGGCTATCATGAGCTGGCATACCTTCATCCGGATTACTTCACTCCGGATCCGGAGATTCTCAGTGAACTCGGACTTACCGAGAATGATCCTTTCATTATCCTGAGATTTGTTTCCTGGGAGGCAAGTCATGACAAAGGTCACAGGACATTGACCCTGGAAGACAAATTTACTGCTGTTGATAAACTAAAAGAATACGGTCGTGTCCTGATCACTTCTGAAAACGAACTGCCTCCTGAGCTTGAGGAGTACAGGATTAGTGTTTCCCCGGAAAAGATCCATCATCTGTTGTATTATGCGACTTTGCTTTATGGGGACAGTTCGACCATGGCCTCAGAATGTGCAGTCCTGGGTACTCACTCGATTTTCTGTGATTACGCGGGGAGGGGCTATACGGACGAAGAAGAGAAACTGTATGATCTGGTCTACAACTTCTATGATGAAAATACGATGGGTAAAGACTCATTGGAAAAGGCACTGGAATTATTGCAGAATCCTGATCTGAAAGAAAAAGGAAGACAGAAAAGGGATGTCCTGTTAGCTGATAAGATCGATGTTACGAAATTCATGGTGGAATTTGTGGAAAATTATTCTAAGAAGTAAGTTGTATCTCATAAGGGGGTTTAATCTGTGTTTCATGTTCCATTGTTCAAATTTGCACATATGCTGGGCGACTATCGTTTCTTATCTATGTACAATTCTGCTGTCATGTCACAATGGTACTCTTATCAAGATCTGAAATCGGATCAGGAAGCTCAGCTTCGAAAGCTGATATCGTTCTCTTATGATAATGTTCCTTATTATCATAAATTATTCAAAAGTCTGGATCTAAGACCTGAAGACATCAAAAAACTGGAAGACCTGGAGAAACTTCCTGTTTTGAACAAAGATATCATCAGAGAGAACTGGGAGGACTTCAAGCCAGCTAATCTGAACAAAATGAAATATTATTCTCTGGCCACAGGGGGTTCTACAGGTACTCCCTTCCCATTCAGATTGTTAAAACATGATCGTTTTATGTCAGGAGTAATGCTTTATCGCGGATGGGGATATGGAGGTTATGAACTTGGGGATAAGATGGTATTTCTGGCAGGTATGTCCCTTGGTATTGATGGTAGCTCACGAATTACAAACAAAGTACACGAAATTGCCCGCAATATTCGCAGGTTATCTTCTTTTGATATGAGCAACGAAGACATGTACAAATATGCGAATATAATACGCTCATTCAATCCCAAATCAATCCGTGCATATCCCTCATCCATAGATACATTTGCATCATTTGTTGAGGAAAATAGTATTGACCTGCCTAAAATTCCTGTGGTCTATACGACTGCAGAAAAACTGTTTCCGAATATGCGTGCTCATATCAGTGATGTTTTCGACTGTGAGGTCTATGATGCTTACGGACTGAACGATGGTGGGGTGGGTGCATATGAATGCTCTGAACATAATGGCCTGCATATCGATACAGAGCGAAGCATCATGGAAGTTGTTGATGATAATGGATCTCAGATGTCAGAGGGTATTGGAACTATCCTAGCTACAAGTTTACACAATTATGCCATGCCTTTTATAAGGTATAGTACAGGGGATATGGGCCATATTATTGAGGATAAATGTGGTTGTGGCAGAGGATCAAAACTATTAAAAGAGGTTATGGGACGCTCGGTGGATATGTTCATTACTCCGGAAGGTAAGAAGGTTCATGGGTACTTCTTAATGTATATCTTCTGGCAACACGATGACGGTATCAGAAATTATCAGGTAATTCAGAAACAGATCGATAAGATCCTGATAAAACTGGTAGTTGAAGATACTTTCAATCCGGACAATCTCTCTCTTATCAGGGACGCAATAAAATCCAAATCCTCCTCATGGGATGTAGAGTTCGAATTTGTTGATTCTATTGAATTAACGAAGGCAGGGAAATATAAGTTCGTTATTAACGAGTTGAGATAATGTCACTCAGAAATCTGTTGATCCTGACTAATAATTTCCCTAACTTTTCGGATACCTACGTTGTAGAGATATTTGTAAAAGAGCAATTGAAATATATTCGCAGGCATTTCGAAAATGTCTACGTAATCTCACCTGTTGCTTATGGCATGGAGTATATCAGGAAGACGCATTTTGAAGATTACTCTTATGACAATGTTCACGTTTTCTTTCCAAAATACTTCAATCTGCCCTTTTTTTATAAATATCAAAAGGAGTTCTGGGTAAAACTTGAATCTCATGCAGTTCTTAAATTTCTGGAAAAAAAGGGCATTGAATTTGATATAATTCATGCCCATTTCACCTGGCCTTCTGGTGCAGTTGCAGTGGAAGTTAAGAAAAAGTTCGGAGTGCCTGTGGTTATTACTGAACATACTTCTGGTACATTTCAAAAAGCGATTGATGAGAAAGATCCGATATTTATTCATTCATGGCAAATGTCCGATGCAATAATCCGTGTAAGGAAAGGTGATATCTTTCTGATGGGGGATGTAGGCATCGATCTGGAGAAAGTCTACCATATCCCCAATGGCTATGATCAAAAGAAGTTCTATCCTCTGGACAAACAGGAATGCCGGGATAAACTTGGTTTGTCGAAAGACAAAAAGATCATTCTTAATGTTGGGAATCCATATGGCGAAGTGAAGGGCCATTCCTACTTGATAGAAGCTATGGAAAAAGTTGTCTCCAAAAGGGATGATGTGTTGTGCTATATTGTGGGTGATGGTGTACTGAGGGAGAAATTAGAGAAACAGATCTTGTCCTCCAATTTACAGGATCATGTGAAAATAGTGGGCCTTAAACCACACCATGAAGTACCTCTCTGGATGAATGCCTGTGATATATTTGTGTTGCCAAGCCTGAATGAAGGCAACCCCACAGTTCTGGTTGAAAGTCTGGCTTGTGGTAAGCCATTTGTGGGAACAAGTGTAGGCGGTGTTCCGGAGATTATAACGTCCGATGATCTTGGCTTTCTTGTAAAACCCGGTGATTCCCTGGATCTGGCAGAAAAAATATCTCATTCATTAGACGTAAATTGGGATGAGAATAAGATCCTTGACCATGCACAACGCTATAGTTGGGAGAATATAGCAGAACAAATATCAGACATCTATGTCAATCTTAACTGTAATATATAATTTCTTAGTGCTAATTAATATACTTTCCATAACAAATTATAATCAGGGAAAATCAACTAAACGCAATTGAAACATTTTAGGAGTATTGAGGTTGGGGACCGGGTGCTTATGAACTTATTAAGATCAATAACAAACAGGGACAAAACGCTGATTGAAATTTTTGGTCTTATCTGGCCCTATCTAGTAGTTGTTGTTGTTCTTGGAGGTTTGGGTTTTGCGTTTGTGATAGGGAGGCCCGATTTTGCTATCAGGGGTCTTGCTATAGCAATTCCGGGTATTGTTGCAGCAATAGCGCTGACCAGAATATATGGGAGTGGAACGAAAATTCCAAGTTCCGATCTTGAAATGAAACTTGAGCAAAGGCAATTATCTAGCATATTCTTCATTCTTTATGCTTTGAGTTTGGTCGTTGTACTTATTTCATCAGTCAGGCCCTGGTACTATTTTGTAATGATGACTTTACTTTATACGATTATTTTTGTCCAGATTCTCTCTAAAGGAGTAAATCAATATCTGGTTCTATCTGAAATCATTCTATGCATGGTGAATTTGATCTATAGTTTTACCTTAAAGGACCATCTTTATTATGGTGCCACTGACATATTACCACATCTTTTCATGTCTCAGGTAACCTATCTTACCGGGCACACAATCCCTGAATATCTAAGTGTAACCTATACGAATTTTCCTTTATTTCATATTCTGATATCGGAGACTTCATATCTGCTAAATCTGAATATCACGACAGCATTTTTTGTAGTAGCTCCTTTAGTATTCACAGTTGTAGTGCTTTTCTTATACTGCATTTTTTTAAGCACTACTAAATACGTAAAATTGTCTTTACTTTCAGTTGCTCTGTTTTCAACCCTGAGTATAGTAGTTTATTATGGGATGTATATGGTCACCAGAGTTGCAGCATTTGTTGCGTTTTTAATGCTGATATATCTGATCTATAAGAATTCAGAGATGAATGATTCTCGATTGAAAATACTGGGCGTAGTTGTTGCCAGCTTTATAGTAATTGTTCATCAGGTGTCAACTCCTCAGATAATTGCCATAATGATATTGTTCTTAGTTTCTGAACTTTTGTTAACCAATTTGACGGGTCTAAAATCCAAATTCCACGATAACAATTACATTCTTTTACTAACTGTAACGTTCTTAACCTATTGGTTTTATGTTGCTTATTCCTTTACATTTCTTGCATTGACCTCCAGGGCGACCCATATATCTGGTGAACTTACAATAAAGCAGGACATTCAGACTGGGTTAGAGTGGATATTTCTCTCTCAAAATGTTGACACGATGATCGTCACATTCTTTGTTTTTATTGGAATTGGGGCAATGTTCTGGAAATATGGTAATAAATACGCTGCAGTTTTTACTATGGTTACTCTGTTTTCCTTACCACTATATCTGCCAAATCCGCTACAAACTCTCTGGGATGTAATGACCCTTTTTAGATTTGACCGTTTTATTTTACTTGTAAGTCCATTCATAGCTTTTTCAATGGCTGCTGGCATTCTCTTTTTTTACAATTATCTGTCATCAAAGGGGAAAAGGGTCTTGTATGCCGGTTTGATAATCTCAATCCTTTTGACGGGATTCGTATATCCGTCTTTGATAGGCGGCAGTCCGGAATATGATGAGGTTATTGCCAGCAGGACCTATTTCTATTCAGATGAGCTGATAGGTTTTGACCATGTTTTTGATTCCGTTCCGGATAACTCAATATTATATACGGATACTCCTACTTCCAGGTTATTTGAGAATCGCAGATTTAGTGAAACCGACAACCTTGGGATTAAGTATTATAGAATTGATTCCTTCGATGTTACAAATTTTACTGTCACAGATGGTTATTTCATTTTGAGAAATGAAGAGTTAGATAGAGGACTATTATTTGATAGGACTATGATCAGAGGGGATGATAGTTTAGAATGGGGCTACTTAAATTCAAATTTGAAGGCCAACAACAAGGTCTATTCAAACTCAGCAATTGATATCTATGAGGCAGTTCAATGAAATCTTCAAGGCGATCGTTCGGGAATGATCAGAAACAGATCTCGAAAAAAGGTCTGATCATTTTTATGGAGACGAAGGCATCTTATAGCATCGTCCAGTCCTCAAGAGCTTTGCATGTTTTCCAGGAGCTCAAAAAATATTTGCCCGATACTTACTTAATGTTGCAGAAGAACGAACAGAACGAAGTAGTTCTGGAGAATCTTATTCAGGTTAAACCCATTATACCTATTGCGGGGAAATTGTCTCTGTTGAAAGGAATTTCATTTAGATTCCAGATGTCCATGAAAGTATTTCATTTCCTTCTTACGAAAAAGATCGATTACGTTATCATCAGGGGTTATGACTGTATTGTATTGTATCCATTTTTAAGACTGCTTAATACAAAGATATACTATGATTTTCATGGTAAGTACCATCTTGAACTGTATCAACGAAAACGTATTTTAAGAGGCTATATCGCTAAATTCTCTGAAAGGGTGCTTTTGAAGAATTCTGACAGGATTATTGTGGTAAGTGCCGGTGTAAAAGAGCAGATTAAAGAATATGCTCATAAGTGTATTTATCTGCCAAACGGGGTCGATGTGGGAAAAATCGAATCTAATGACTCTGAGTGTCCTCTGGATATTCCGAAAAGTAAGAAAGTTATAGGTTTTATCGGAAACTGGGAACAGGTAATGAAAATAGATGATATTTGTGATTCAGTTGATTATCTGAAAGATGTGGTTGTTGTGATCGTTGGGCAGGGTTACGATTATAAGAAAATCTTCGCAAAGTATGGTCAAAAGGAAAATGTAATTCTGACCGGTCGTCTTGAATACAGTTCAGTAATGGCAATATTAAAACGGATGGATGTTTGTATTGTTCCGTACAATAAAGATTTTTACATGTCAAAATTGAAGGATTTTTTCTCGAATAGAAAAATATCCGAATATCTTGCAGCAGGGAAACCAATGGTAATTGCAGATATTGAAGGAATTCCCGGACATTTGAAAGAAAATGTCAATTATGTGAAATATGAGTCCGGTAATCCTAAAAGTCTGGCTGACAGAGTGGAGTATTTGTTTAGTGATCCCGAGTTGCGTACAGAAATGTCTCAGAACAACAAGATATTAGCAAAAGAATTTGATTGGGAACAGATTGTACTAAAATCCGGAATTTTGGAAGATCTGTGAGCGTTGAGCATGTTGTATTATTTCGAATTGTATTGGTATTTCCGATAACAATTCGGACCCCCTCACACAATGGTGGTTGTGATGATCAAAACAAAACAGGATTATCATTCCTATTTAGAAGCAGATAAGGTGGCTTTGGGGAGAACTGGTAAAAGGCCTTTTTTTGCTGATGATATATGGAAATTTGAGAGATTGTTAAGGAAAGTAGAATACTATCACAATTGTAAAAAATTTATATTCTGGAAACCATATGTCCTATTTCTAAAATGGAGGTACTATGCAATGAGCGTGAAATTGGGATTCACCATACCTAAGAATGTTTTTGGGCCTGGTTTAAGCATTGCTCATGTTGGGACCATTGTTGTAAATACCAATGCCAGAGTTGGATCGAATTGTCGAATACACACATGTGTAAACATCGGGACCAAGGCAGGCTATTCAAATTTAGCACCTCGTATTGGAAACAATGTTTATATTGGTCCGGGTGCCAAGTTATTTGGTGACATAGAGATCGCGGATGGAATTGCAATTGGTGCAAATTCTGTTGTAAATAAATCATTTTTGGGAACAAATATTTCAATTGCGGGTGTTCCGGCTAGAAAAATAAGCGACAAAGGTTCCGAAGATCTACTGGTGAAAGAAGAAAATTCATAACTGGAATTATATTGCAGTACTTCTCAATGCACAATAATGATACTTTTAAATCTAAATAAATGCATAATCTCTATTACATTGCCAATTTTTTTGTCAACATGGGTGTCATCATGAAAATAATATCCGTTATCGGTGCCAGGCCACAGTTCATAAAATGTGCTCCACTTTCCCGTGAACTTAGAAAATCTCACGATGAGATACTTGTCCACACCGGGCAACATTATGATCCTGATATGTCTGATGTTTTCTTCAAAGAACTTGGCATTCCGGAACCGGATCATAATCTTGGTATCGGTTCCGCTACACAGGGTGAGCAAACAGGTAATATGCTGATCGGGATCGAAAAGATTCTCATTAGTGAAGAGCCTGATATGGTCCTGGTTTATGGTGATACCAACTCTACTATTGCAGGTTCTCTTGCAGCCTCCAAGCGTCATATTCCTGTGTCTCACGTCGAGGCCGGTCTTCGCTCGTTTGACAGAACTATGCCAGAAGAGATCAATCGCGTAGTTACGGACCATATTTCAGATATTTTGTTCTGTCCTACGGAAACAGCAGTGATAAATCTTGGAAACGAAGGCATTACTGAAGGCGTATACAATGTTGGTGACGTGATGATGGATGCACTGCAGTACAATATAAGGATAGCAGAAGAAGGATCCTCGATACTTGATGATCTGGAGCTTTCTCCTAAGGATTTTATGGTTGCAACTGTACACCGTGCTTCAAATACGGATAGCATTGAAAATCTATCTTCCATTGTGAAAGCCTTTTGCAGTGTGGATGAACATGTTGTTTTTCCTGTTCATCCCCGGACTAAAAAATATCTCATTAAATATGGACTTTGGGATAATCTTTGTGAAAATGTGAGTGTCATATCTCCTGTTGGTTATCTTGACATGCTAAAACTCATGTCCAATTCCAGGAAGGTTCTTACTGACTCCGGTGGAATCCAGAAGGAAGCCTATATGCTTGGTGTTCCCTGTATTACAATGCGTGATAATACCGAATGGGTAGAAACCGTGAATGATGGATGGAATGTGCTAGTTGGATCAGATTGCAATATGATTATGGATGCTATTAATGGGTTTGAAGGTTCAGGTATGAAAGGTAACGTGTTCGGATCCGGAGATGCCTGTGAAAGAATATGCTCTGTGCTTGAGGGCTCCAGCTAAATTTAGTGTACCTTCTATAAATCATATTGATTCATTGTTGTATTATTCTAAAATGGGTGTGATTCAATGTCAGATTTTATCCGTAATATTATGAAATTAGTATCAGGGAGTATGATCGCCCAAATTATTGGAATATTACTTTTTCCTATTATTTCCCGACTTTATTCTCCGGAAGATTTTGGAGTTTTTCAGTTATTTTTATCAATTGCAAGTATTATTGCAATTATATCCTGTCTTACTTATCACCTTGCAATAATGCTCCCTAAAAAGAACGAGGATTCTGCAAATATTGTTTCGTTATGTTTCATTTTATTAGTAATCACTTCTATTGCATCCGGACTCATATTCATCCCGCTATCTGATGAGATCTCAGGTTTCTTAAATACTCCTGATCTTGCAGATTATCTTCTTCTTTTGCCGATAGTCGTTTTTTTAAGTGGCCTGTTCAACGTGCTGAACTATTGGACATCTCGCAGGATCCGGTTTGGGGTTGTTGCCGAATCACGTATTGCAAATTCATTAGGTTCAAGAGTGTCCCAGGTAGGGATCGGATCTTACAATCCTTCTCCAATGGGCTTGATCACTGGTTACTTGACAGGTTTTTTTCTGGCAAATATCCTGATGCTGGGCTACTTCAAATCTGATATCCAGTATTTCAGGAAGGTTTCAGTGCACAGGATGAAAGAACTGGCCATTAGGTATAAAAGATTCCCGAAATTTTCCATGGGCTCTCTGTTTGTAAACACGTTCTCTTTTCAGCTTCCACCTTTTATGCTTGCGTTCTATTTCACTTCTGCAATAGTGGGCCATTATTCGTTTGCGAATTTAATACTGGCTTTGCCTGTAACTTTAATAGGTGGTGCTACCAGTCAGGTCTTCTTCCAGAAAGCAAGTGAAGTTAAAAATGAAAATGGAAACTTCAAAGAATTAGTGACTGAAGTACACAGGAAATTGATTCTCATAGGGGCATTTCCACTTATCGTGTTTATGATCGTCGGTGAGGACCTGTTCACCTTCTTTTTAGGGGCTGAGTGGTATTCTGCAGGAATTTATGCAAAAATACTTGCTCCTTGGCTATTTATAAGATTTATGTATTCCCCGATATCTTCCATTTTCGACATACTTGAAAAGCAAAATATTGAACTTATTTTTAATATCCTGATCATTTGTTCAATATTTATTACACTTTTTATAGGGGGAAGTTATAATGACCCAATCCTCGGACTTATGTTATTGTCCATTGTTGGTGTTATTTTATGGAGCTGTGCAAATTTCTATCTTTTAAGAATATCTGGTGTTCAATTGACACATGAGGTCAGACATTTTGTAAAATATCTGCTTATCGCAATTTTAGTTTCCATCCCTTTGGTCCTAGTTGATTACCTTTCAGCTACAATATATGTAATTTTATTCCTTTCCATGGTGCTTTCAATTGCTTATTATATTGTAGTGATCTATCTGGATCATACTCTAAGGTCTAAATTACTAGGTGCTATAAATGCAGCAAAAAAATAAGAAAAAATATTTCATCTAATATAATTTATTATATGTAGGGATACATCAAATTTTGTTGAATGTCTGCTTACTACGTAGTAAGGTACCAATTCCGGATTAAATCCTGTTATGAATTTAGTCAGTTTTGGGGTATTACCACTCATTAAATTTATCTCTTTAAAGTTTCTGCTCTTAAGATCCTGAAAAATATTGTGCAGTAATAGAGATGTTGCATTATGGCTTTTCAGATCCGGATTTGAAGTAGCTGCCCATCTATGGGCTCTTTTGTTATCCCAAATGATTATTTCTGCGGCTACAACTTCTCCTGTGGGCATTTCTGCAATCCACATTTCCCCTTGATGGGTTTTATGTAAGAAATCCATTATTTTTTCATAAAAATTCATTTGTGCAGGTGGTATTAGTTGTTGCCTTTCATACGTTTGGTTAATAAGCTCGTAAAAACGCTGGAGGTCATCCTCTTTTTTAACCAGGATCCCATTTTCATTAGCCTTACGAATAATCGCCTTCAATCCCTTTGGCATTCTTGTTTCAATATCCTCCCTCAGGTCAAAATAGTAAGAATACCTAATATCTTTGATCCACTTATTGGATGAAAATTGCCTGGTGTCTATGAAATCAGGGGGATTTGATATCGAAACACTATCATATCCCTGTTCTTCGATGTGTTTCAGGATATTCTTCAAAACATTGTTTTGGAACTCTTCTTGATTTCTTACTTTCTTACTTGCTGATCTTTTTACCAGAATGCCTCCATAGGGGGTCATGTTGCAGTAAGATGATGCTACCCTGAATATTCTTCTAACCCTGTAACTAAAAAGGGAGCATCCTCCGACCAACTCGTCTTTATGAAAACAGCCATACATTTTCAGGTCGAAGTTGAACGAATCCTTGCATATTGTTAACCAATTGCTTTTCTGGAATATTGTTCCGTATGGGGAAATTTCAACCATCTCATCCCAGAGTTCGTATTCATCAGGACCAATTTCCCTGACTCTCATCTCTGAACTCATTGTTCCCACCATTCGGTCATATCTTTTCCACTGGCCATCCATGCATCCTTTTCATAACAATAGTTTAGGATTTTTTTGTAGAATTCCAGATTTTCGTCCAGCATGTATGTGTTGTGCCAGAGTATTGTAATTACACCGTTGTATTTTGCAACAGAGTCGATTAGTTTCTTTGTGATTTCCCATGAACCGTTGAAGTCTAGTCTCATATAATCCCTGAGAAGTGTACAGTCCATTATCGTCAATGGGATCTCCACGATATCGATCTCTTTTCCTGTTTTCAGGTTTATCGGTCTGAACGGATGGCACATACCATTTCTGAATCCTGCACAGTCGTTATATCCGAAAGTTGTGTCATATTTGAAACCGGCTTTACTAAGTAACTCCCAGGTTTCAGGAGTCCTGAATCTTAAGTAGTGGTTCCGATACCCGATTATGTTTTTCCCAAGAACAGCTTCAAGCTTTTCTTTCTTTTTGTAAAGGTCTTCATAATTGTTGTATGATCTGTGACCACCATGGAGCCCTACTTCCCAACCTCTGGCATCTATATATCTTATGTCGTCCCTGAGGGTCTGCAGGTCATAGTCATAATTCTGTTCCCCAGGCTCAAGTGCAAGGAAGTAAAAACTTGATGTAGCTCCATACTGTTCTTCCAACTTAATTATCTCCCGGAAGTTCCAGTATGGGTGGCTTCTTTTGTTTATTGCGTAGGTGAAGTTTCTTAGTGCTTCTTTGATATTTCCTTTGGTAACAGCTCTGAAAGAATTTAATGCATATCTAAAATTGCTCTCTTTAATTACATCAATATCATGCGTCAGACAAACGGCGAATTCCTTTCCATCCGGGTATTCCGGCTTAAAACCATTTTCGATCAGATATTTTGAGACCTTGGGTTCGAAGATGTCTCGGGAACTGCTCAAATAGTAGGGGAATCTTTCATATTCATCAAGAATAGGGGGATTGTATTCCTCTTTTTTTGTGAAAAGATCCCATAGTTCCTTTTCTTCTTTCAGCTTTTCAATCAATGTGCTATTAGGTATCATCTGATCTCATCGGATGCCTCGTTTACATCCTTTCCTTATTATATGTTGACTAATGTACCCTCGACGATATTCTTGTCAGATGGGTCACGATCCTACTATCTATCACGAGAACTTGACTCTCAAACCTGCACTAATATATAGTGTGAAGTATTGCTCATGCTTTTCCAATAAACCCTGATGTATCTTGCAGGTTTTTTTGGTCACACTTTTGTGCTCAACTACTGTTTGTCACATATCGGGCATGCCATCTCTCAATTTGTCAGACTTACCCCTTTAACCCTTTATATTATGGGTTATAAAAATATTTAAGGAAATTGGTTCTCTCCATTTTGAACGTGGTATGGGAAAAACATGGCATTGACAATTGACTATTTCACACGATGTGGTCGTTGGTCCTTTCCTAAGTTGAAGTAATATGTTTTCTTTGTAAATTGTATCTCTCAAATCTTTCATATTGTTCGATGTGCCTCAACTGCTCTATCTGCTTATGTAAGCGGCCAAAACTTTCAAGACTCATACAATCTTTCTCATCATTATAATGATGCTGCCCTAGAAGGGGGCCAATGCCTATACATATTAAGTATTAATCGAGAGTTTTTCCTTGTTATTGGTATTGATGCTTTTATTCTTTGACTCAATCATTAATATGGCTAATTTTCCCTCCACTTCTGTATTTTATTCTAATTATTTTATTTAGTGAGCTGGTCCGTTTGAATATCTACTGTCCTTTCTAAATATAGTCGAAAAGTGTGTTCATTTCATGCGCATTATTCAGAAAAATATCTACATAATTCTCAACTTAAGTGTACACAATACTCTTATTAGTGTACATAAAAATCGTTATTTGGTACTCGTGATGTAGATGCATGACAACTTTGGTTTATTATGTGCCTAAGTTTTATGCAGGGAAAAACTCACAACATTTATATGTGATTATGACCCTGAATCACCATCACTAATATCTAATAACAATATAAAAATACAACATAAAAATTCTACAAGTAAGATTTGTGGTAACTATGAGGAAACTTAAAATTTTATTACTCTTATCATTCATTTCATTAATTGCTGTACCAACTGCATTGGGTGCTACTGCTCCGGTGGTATATGTATCTGCAGCTGGCAACGGTGACTATAATTGTGATGGAGTAAACGATGAAGTACAGATCAATGCAGCTCTGCAATTTGTCAACGATAATGCAGAGTTTACCACTGTTTACCTGATGGATGATGGTGGAGAAAATGACTATATAATCTCTGATCAAATTGAGATTCATGACAATACCATTCTTGATGGTGAAACCGGTGTACGTGTTAAATTAAAGGCCGGTCTTACTGAATACGATTTTGAACAGATGGTTACGGGTGCAACTCCTACAAGTCAGGTATACAACAGTGCCAATCACATCATAATAAGGAACATTATTTTTGATGCTGACAGATGGAATCAGGACAACATGCCTATTAGCAAGAAAGATGAAAGAGAGACTATCTCCATTAGGGGAAAGGACATCACTATCTATAATTGTAGGTTTGAAGATGGTGTTGGCGATTTCATCAAGATCGGTAACTATGGCGAAAAATATCCGGACATTAATATCTACAATAACTATTTCGGCAGGTCCGGACACTGTGGCGTATATGTCCTGTATACCGGATACACCGGTGATAACAGAATCTGGATACATGACAATGAATTCGGTTATGTGGCAGCAAATACCGGTGTTCGCCTGGACGAGTGTTCTGGTGCTTTGGTTGAAAACAATGTGTTCACTTCCTATAATCAGGGAGATTCCGCAATCTATCTCCTGTACAGGAATGCGGGAAGCAACACTGGTTCACATGACAACGAGATCAGGTATAATACAATATACGATGTGAGGGAATACGGTGTCACTCTTGCTGCAGAGGTCAGTGGAGGCGTAGTGGACAAATCCGAAACAGCTGGTAACTATATCCATCACAATTCGATCCGCAATACTATTGGGGATGGTAATGCCGGTGGTATCAACGTGTATGGTTATGATGATGTTCTGATCGAATACAACACCATAGCAAACTGTGACGGTGACGGAATATCAACTCACGAATATTATGGTTCAACCTCTACGTCTGGTTTTACCATTACTGCTAAGAACAATCTCATCTATGGGATGACATATTATAATGGTCGTGGGTATGGTATCAATAACGTTGAATCCAGCAGACACACCATAATTTCCGATTATAACAACATCTATGGCAATGCATTGGGTAATTATAGAAATACAGCTGAGGGTACACATGACATTCATGATTCCAGTCAATCTACAATTCCTGATGAGCCAACAACTCCTGAAGAACCCACAACTTCCGTGAAGCCTACCGCTTCTGCAGGTTCTGACCGCACAGTTTCTGTCGGTGAGACTGTGACTTTGGATGGATCCGCATCAACAGATGACGTCAGTATCGCATCCTACAAGTGGGATTTCGACAACTCTAATGGAATCCAGCAGGATGCAACCGGTGCCGTTGTCCAGCACTCCTACAGTTCTGGAGGAACATACACAGCAACACTGACAGTAACAGATGGTGATGGAGAGGTTGACACTGACACTGTTCATATTACAGTACAGGATACTTCACCAGACGCTCCATCAGATGTCGGCAACGCACATCTGGACATTTCAAGTGGCACTGCAATGATCGACGGTGATCTTTCAGACTGGCAATACGCTGCAGGAACCACCATGTCTGGCGTTTCAGATAACACTGCAACAGTCAAATCAATGTATGATAGCACATACCTTTACATTTCATATGATGTGACAGACAGCAACCTTCAGGCAGACGCCCTGATCGAGACAGGTGGTCTCCATCTGGATGATAGCATTGAGATCTATCTTGACACTTTGAACAACGGTGGAGCTGCAATGCAGCCTGATGACTACCACTTTATCATTAATTTGAATGGTGCAGTGGTGGATGACGTGGGTACGGGTACCGGAAAGGACTACAGTTACTCAAGCAACATCATCACTAATGTGAATCTGCAGGGTACCAAGAACGATGCCAGTACAGATTCCGGTTACATCATCGAGGTTGCAATTCCATGGAGTGACATTGGTGGAATTCCTTCCAGCAATGATGTTGGTCTGTTCCTTGCTGTAAATGACCAGGATAATACGGGTACTGTATATCTCCTTAACTGGCACGATCTGACCACTTCCTACGCTGTTCCTGACCGCTGGGGGGATGCGACCATTACAGCTACAAGCAACACCGCACCTATCATGTCTTCTATTGATGACAGGACAGTGGATGAGGGAAGCACTGTAAGCTTTACTGTCAGTGCATCAGATGCTGAAAGTGACCCTCTTTCCTATACAGTAAGCGGCCTGCCTAACGGTGCATCATTTGATTCTTTATCAGGTGAATTCAGCTGGACTCCTTCCGCTGTCCCTTCAGGTGACTATGGTCTGCTGTTCGAAGTTACCGATGGCGAACTCAGTGACTCAGAGTCTATGATCATTACTGTGAATGCAATAAGCAATGACCCTTCGAACAACGCTCCGGTAATTACTTTCCTCTCACCTGACCATGATTCGGTCTTTGAGGTTGGAAATGTGGTTGACATTGGAGTAGTTGCTTTTGATGCAGATGAAGATGAACTGAACTATGCTCTGAAGATCAATGGTGTTACCGTCAGTACAACTTCCAGTTATTCATGGGATGCTGATTCTTCAGGTTCTTACACCATCGAAGCTGTTGTAAGTGACGGAACCGATCAGGTGACTACTCAAAATGTTGTCACTGTCATCAAAATACTCCCACGTTGGGATGTAAATAAGGATGGTGTAGTGAATATTCTGGATGTCACTCTTGTGGCTCAAAATCTGGGTAGTTCAAAACCACACCCAAGCTGGGATGTAAACGAGGATGGTGAAGTGAACATTCAGGACCTCACCATTGTAGCACACTACTTCGGTGAAACTATATAATTGACTTAAATTCAGGCGCAATTTTGCGCCAACTTTTTTTATTTCATTCTCAACTTTTGAAACTATCTCAGGAATCCCTGAGTTCTGCCTGAAGTTCAATACTTAATTATTGTTCATTATCTCCTATATTTTGATCGCATCCCGGATAGATTTATATTTTCAAATGTTCAATTTAGTAGTATGCTCTATCCAAGTGCACAAGCTTTGCTCTTTGTACTTTTGATCAGTGCGATTGTGACCTATATGATCTTTCCGGCACCCGTTCGTAAAAAGGTTTCATCTATGGGTCTCATGCAGATCCTGTTAGTTCTAATAGTGGTAGCTGTGGGAGTTTCAGCTGTGCATTTTATGGACGCTCCATCCATTCCTACGAACATTACTCCAGGTGGGGGATCCATTGTGTATGTTTCCGCAGATGGTAATGGTGACTACAATTGTGATGGGGCAAAAGATGAAGTTGAGATTAATGCTGCTCTTCAGTATGTGGGTGAGCATGCAGATTTAAACACTGTTTATCTGAGGGATGATGGTGGAGATAACGATTTCATCATTCAGGGAACGATTGAAATCCCGGATGATACAACGCTAACAGGGGATATGGGGGCAACAGTCAAACTCGTGGCTAGATTCAATCCTCCGAGGGATGACTGGCAAATGGTCTCAGGGGTGACCCCACTCAGTGGACGTGGCTACAAACAGTCTAACAATGTAACTGTTACTAATCTTACGTTCGATGCGGACAGATGGAACCAGCCACGTATTCCATCAGATGAAGTGGATCACTATCCTACAATTGAGATCCGTGGTAAGGACCTCACATTCCATAATCTGTCGTTTACCACTGGTATTGGTGATTTTATCAAGGTCATAAATTCCGGGGAGAAGCTTCCAAATCTGAATATATACAATAACTATTTTGGCAGGTCCGGCCACGTTGGTGTATATGTTTTGTACACCGGTTCAACTGCTGACAACCGGATCTGGATACATGATAATGTATTCGGGCATGTGGCAGCAAATACCGGTGTCCGTCTGGATGAGTGTTCCGGTGCTTTAGTTGAGAGAAATACATTCACCTCATTCAATTCGGGTGATTCTGCTATCTATCTTATATATAAGAACGATAAATCCAACACCGGTTCATCTAACAATGAAATTGCTTACAATACAATATACAATGTAAGGGAGTATGGTATTGTCCTTGCTGCAGAGGTGGCAGGGGGGAGGGTTGACAAATCCGAAACGACCGGCAATTACATACATCACAATCTGATTTATGGTACAATTGGAGATGATGGCAGGAGCGGTGGTATAAGCGTTTATGGCCATGATGATGTTACTATTGAGTCGAACACCATTGCAAACGGAGAGGGCGACGGAATTTCCACTCATGAATATCATGGTTCAACATCTACATCCGGGTTTACCATTACAGCAACTAACAACATCATCACCGGTATGAAATCCTATGATGGTCGCGGGTATGGTATAAATAATATCGAATATGAGTCTCATACCATTATTTCAGATAATAACAACATTTACAACAATGCCCTGGGGGACTATAATCATGTGGGAGAGGGTCCAAATGATATTCATTTTGATCCTATGTACTACGATGAGGCCAGAGGTAACTATCATTTAAGTTCAACAGCAGGGACGTGGACCGGAACTGGCTGGGAGATAATGAAAGCCAACAGCCCGTGTATAGATGCAGGTAAGATCTCCAGCAGTTATTTCAATGAACCCGATCCAAATGGTAACAGGATAAACATTGGCCGGTACGGTAATACTGCCGAAGCATCCAAGAGCTATTCCGGAAAACCTGCTATCTCCACCATCATTAAGAATGTCTTTTCCGGCGATGGGGTGCAGGATGCACAATCAGATGGTGATCGTGAAAATCTGAATGTCGTACGTGGTACTGCTACGGTGGATGGCGATCTCAATGATTGGAAAGATGTAGTAGGAATTGCAATTGATGTTGCTTCTGACAAAGAACGGGAAAAAGATAATACTGCATCAATAAAGGCAATGTATGATGATTCATACCTCTACTTTGCTTTCGATGTGGATGACAGCGACCTTCAGGCAGACGGTCTGACCGAGACAAGTGGTTTGCACCTGGACGACAGCATTGAGATCTATCTTGACACTTTGTACGACGGTGGAGATGCGATGCAGTCAGATGACTATCACTTTATCATAAATCTGAATGGTGCTATTGTGGATGATGTGGGTACCGGTAGCGGCAAAGATTACGATTATTCGAGTAATATTGTCAAAAAGGTGACGTTGCAGGGTAGCAAGAGCTATGCCAGTGATCTGGATGCTGGCTATATAATGGAGGTTGCAATCCCGTGGAGCGATGTCGGTGGACAATCCCCTGGTGATGTAATTGGTGTGTTCTTTGCCATAAACGACCAGGATGCAGGCGATGTGTCATTCTTTAACTGGTATGATCTGACGGGTTCCTATGCAGTTCCAGATCACTGGGGGGACGGGATACTACAGGAATGACCACATGTCGTGGAAGAATATAGTGCTCGGGTTTTGATGTAAGTGTTTTATTGATGGCGATGATGGCTTTGCCTACGCATCAATTGTTCAAGTAAAAAAGGTATGAATTATTTTTGGTAATTCTCTTTTTTTGTGCATTTGCTATCCGGGATCCCTGACTTTCCTGCATCTCAAAGGATTCCTCTATCAGGATCAATGGGTGAAGGAATGAACTCATGCTTCTGTTCTTTCAGCTCAGATTCATCATCCTCGTTGATAAAATTATACAGGTATGCATGTTTGTGCTTTCTTTTGATCATGACTCGTTTTTTCAGCACGTCATCCATTTTCTGGTCGGTAGCCCAGAATGCCATTGCAGCAGCATTATTACTTTTTGCCAAATTAATTGAGAACTCAACAAGTGACTGGACTATGCCTTCCTCGAAAAGTGGTATGTAGGCATCTTTGAGGTGCATGATCTTGATATCTGTCTCAGTACATGGGACATCAACTACGAAGTACCCTACTAGTTTGTCATTTCGGGTATCGATGCACCTGATCACATTCCTTTTCTCAGCGATGGCATCTGAAAAGTAGAGCCACCTGAGTGTCTCTACATCCCTGCATATGGTCGTTGTGTTGTTTTTCCTGTTGTTCTCCCACAATTCAGTGAACGATTCATCACAATCCATGCACAGGGAGCATTCGTAATGATCCGGTGGTGATTTAAACGTTGTTTTGTCCTTGATCCAGCGGACAACCGGTGAGGCCAGCTTTATGGGAATCAGGGGGATCTTTGCTAAAAGCTGTATCCTGTCAGATTTGATGCTCGTACGTGTGTACAGGTTATATATTTCGCCGAAATCCCGGATATGCCAGTATTCCAGGTTGTTATACGGAACATCGTGTTCGGTAAATCCGAATTTCTTGAATATTACTGATGCTGTCTCATTTGCCGTGGTGTTGAGCAGGAGATTGATATTTTTCTGTTTTTCAAATGCACGTACAAGCTGAAGACTTGTAAATCCTCTCACTGTAGGTCGTACATATAATGAAGTGCCGGCTGCAGCAATGCCATCTTTGCCATTGATCTGGTACTTAACAGGGATGTTCCCCATAAATCCAACAATTCCCGAGTTACCGTTTTCAACGACCCATCCATAAGGGATTGATTCATCCATCCAGGGATTGCTGGTCCACCACATGTCGAAACGACGTATCCATACCTCAGGATCGATCTCCAGTCCTTCGTTCAGGAGATCTGCCAGTTCCGGAAAGTCCTTTTCCTCAAGTGGACGTATCTTTGTTGATGGCATGGTATTCCTATTAATTTTATGATTTTTCTTTATGTAGTTGTCTGGCTTCACCGGAACGTGTTCACTTATATTCATCCAAACTATAAATATATCGGCTTTTCTGTGGTCCAGAACTTTGGTGCTCCTGTAGGCACTGGTATGTCTGTAATGGTGTCACCGTCCCACCATTTTCCTGAGATACCACCATACTCCACTTGCTTTGACCAGCAGTTCGTTGATATCAGCACCATCCCTTATGGGTGCACGTTTTAGTCTGAAAAGGTCCGTATTCCCGGAATTGAATCCCGGTTCAATGGTAATCCCGCAAGTATATCCGGCCTTTTTAGCTAGTTCGATATCCCTCTCAGAGTAGTCCCCGTTCGGATAGGACAATGAGTATATGTCGAATCCGTATTTCTCTTCAAGGTCCTTTTTTGACTGCGCGATCTCCCAGTCTGCTTCCTCGTCGGTACACATGGGTAGGATGGGGTGGAACACTGTGTGGGACTGGAAGTCTACCATATCCTGCATATTCTCGATCTCGCTCTTTAATAGTGCCTGTCTGTCCTCGAACTCTTTTGTTACCTCGAACCCGAATTGTTTCAGGATCTCAAGTTTTTCCTGATTGGAGACTCTCTTCAGATGTTCCCTGCCATACTCTCCGCTGGTCTCATGTTTCCACCAGAAGTGCCGATTGGTATCCACGATGCCGCTGCAGAGAAAAATGGTAGCCGGCACTTTGTATCTCTCTAGGAGGGGTTTGAGGTCGTAGTTACTTTTATGCCCATCATCCAGTGTTATGATCAATGATTTTGGTGGCAGCTGATTAACAGTTTCCGCCTCCCTTGCGTTGATGTAATCCTGAAGGGAGATTATATTGTATTTGGGTATCAGCGTTTTCAGATACTTTTCTATTATGTAAGGATTTATGTCGTGGAATAGAATTATCGAAACCTTATTTTTTTGCAGGACTTCTCTGAAGAGAAATGATATCCCTGTTAACCTCAACAAAACGAATGGCAATTTTCTAAGCACTCTGCTTCCCCCACATTAAAAGATTAGTACTGCAGTATATATGGCTTTTTATCATTCTTTGCTGATCTCTGAGTTATTTAATTTGGGATGTTCATATTTTGCTTCTGGGGTATATTTTTTTTGAACAAATAAATTGATATTACTTTGCAGAGTCGCTTTCAGTGTGAACCTTTGAATGCTCCCGATAATAGTATTGGTATAATTATCCTACAGGATCTGTATAACCAGATATGTGGTATGAATATGTGTTGACTTTTGAAGCGGGTGTATACCTGTATATAAGGTTAACTGTATAAGCCCTTCAGATGGCCATGTACGTCGATCTCCCCGTGTACAATACGGGTGGAAGAAATAGGGATGTCATCATCGGCCATGACGTATTCTATCCTGATTATCTTTATCTCGGCCTTTCCGTCAGCCTTTCTGAGCTCGTTGATCTTCAGGGCTACGTGGTAGGTCTCGGGGGAGACGACGATGTATTCATAGTCTTCTTCGAGGGTGTTTCCGTAGGGAGAGTTGAGCATCTGGATATGATAGTGGTTTTCGGGGATGCCAATCTCTTTTAGAAAATCGGTAAGATTGGCCTTGCGGGTGGGATAGTCGGGTATATCGCGGTTCTTTTCTCCGGCCATGCCGTTGGATGTGAGGCCGATGTCCACTATGTCGTCTCCGGCTGCTTCGAAGGCCTTCTTTATCAATTGTTTGTGTCCGTCGTGAAGGTACTCGAAGGTTCCTCCGACCGCTGTTCTTCCCATTGTTCTCTGAAAGGGGTTTGTGTAACATAAGTCTTTGTGTTGAGTGGATGGGTTTTGTTGGTCGGATCTGGGATTGGGTGAAGTGAAAATTAAAAAAAGTATGAATGGTTGAATACTTTCACACCGCTTAGCTCACCCTTAAATACTCAGCAGAGATAAAGAAGAACGAACGTGCACGCTACGAAAGAAAAACTGTGCACCATAAGGAGCTATCAAAATGAGTGAAGTTTTATTGGAAGATCTTGATCATGTGGGGCCGGCTACGGCGCAGAAACTTAAGGACGCCGGATTCAACACGGTCGAAGCTATTGCTGTGGCATCCCCTGCGGAGCTTGCCAACAGTGCGGAGATAGGGGAATCAACTGCTGCAAAGATCATCAATGCGGCCAGGCAGGCTGCGGACATCGGCGGCTTCGAGACCGGGGACACTGTGCTTGAGCGCAGAAAGCTTGTGGGCAAGCTGACCACCGGCTGTGAGGAGTTCGACGAGATGATGGGCGGTGGCATTGAGAGCCAGTCCATCACAGAGATGTACGGCGAGTTCGGCTGTGGTAAGACCCAGGTGGCCCATCAGCTGGCTGTGAACGTGCAGCTGCCTCCTGAGCAGGGCGGACTTGGTGGTTCTGTGGTCATCATCGATACCGAGAACACCTTCAGGCCTGAGAGGATCGAGCAGATGGTCAGGGGTCTTTCCGAGAAACACGGCATAGAGTATGATCCCGAGGAGTTCCTGAAGAACATCCACGTGGCACGTGCCTATAATTCCAATCACCAGATACTTCTTGTGGAATCTGCTTCCGAGCTTGCCAACGAGCTCAAGGACTCCGAGATGCCTGTAAAGCTGCTGATCGTGGACTCCCTCACCGCTCATTTCAGGGCGGAGTACATAGGCAGGGGAACACTTGCCGACAGGCAGCAGAAGCTCAACAAGCACCTTCATGACATCCAGCGCTTCGGTGACCTTTTCAACGCCTGTGTGATCGTAACCAACCAGGTTATGTCCAAGCCGGATGCCTTCTTCGGTGACCCCACCAAGCCTATAGGAGGGCACATTCTGGGTCACACTGCAACCTTCAGGCTGTACATCAGGAAGTCCAAGGGTGACAAGAGGATCGTCAAGCTGGTGGACTCACCCAACCTCCCGGACGGCGAGGCTATCATGTCCATCACCACGGAAGGTCTCGGGGATGCATGAGATGTATCGGGATCCGTTCCGAACAATGTTAAGGTAAACTTTAAGGTACTCTCCGTCATATCTGATTGCATGGTCTTCAAAGCCCTTGTAGTTGATATTGACGGAACTATAACCAATCATGACAGGTCACTGGACCTCCGGGTCGCGAAGAGATTCCGCGAACTCCGGGTTCCGGTGGTCCTTTCCACAGGCAACCCTCTCTGTTACGTTCACGCTGCTGCAAAGCTCATCGGGCTTGGCGGTATCGTGATCGCGGAGAACGGCGGGGTTATCTCGACCGGTTTTGACAAGCCTTCCATCATAGCCGATGGCATGGAAAAATGCGAGGAAGCGTACGAACTGCTATCCAACTATTTTGATCTTGAGAAACTGGATGCTGCATACCGCAAGACCGAGGTCGTGCTCCGCAGGGGCATGGACATCTCACAGCTTCGTCAGATTGTTGAGGACAACGGCATGAAAGTGGAGATCATCGACACCGGCTATGCTGTCCACATCAAGGATGGGAATATCAACAAGGGCACAGGGCTTCACACAGTGGCAGAACTAATGGGTATCGACACAAAAGAGTTTCTGGCCATCGGGGATTCCTGCAACGATGCTGAGATGATGCGTGAGGCAGGCCTAGGCATAGCTGTGGGTAATGCCGATGATGATGCCAGACAGGCGGCATCCATGGTAACGAAAGCCTCATTTGGAGAAGGTGCGCTGGAGGCCATTGAATATGCGCTTTCCAATGGCCTTCTGGAATAAATCAAAAAAATAAGGGATCTTTAGTCACGATCGAATGGAAGGCCCCTTGCCATGGTCTTGTCCACCACGATGTAGTCCTTGATCGCGCTTACTGACTCGAAAGGTACAATGATGTACTGTCCGTCCTTCTGGTACTTGGAAGTGTCAAGACCGATATCGGGCTTTACGATAAGGTCTTCCAGTTCTCCGGTCTTTCCGTCCATTACGATGTTGTTCAATACGCCAAGTTCGGTTCCGTCAGTAGCCATTACCTGTTTGTTGGACAGGTTCTTTGCAAACACTTTTGCCATCTTTCGTCTCCCTCTGAGTAATTAACAGATTATTTACATGTATCCCATATAAGAACTTGTTTCTTGTTTATGGGTGCTGCCCTTGAGCTTCTCCTGCATCTTTCCATAGAATTCGGCCATATCCTCTGAGATAGTAGGCTTGACCTTGTTCATTGCCGCAAGGAAATGGGACTTTCTCACAGACTCGGTCTCGAAGTTCTCACGCAGTGCAAGCATCACAGCTTCCCTGCACACAGCCTCGATATCCGCGCCCACATAACCTTCGGTCATAGCCGCAAGTTCCGGTATGCTGACCTCGCCGTCCAGCGGGATATTGCGTGTGTGTATGTTGAAAATGCTCTCCCTCCCTTCCATTGTGGAATTGCCCACAAGCACCAGCCTGTCGAACCTTCCTGAGCGCATCAGTGCAGGGTCGATCATGTCCGGCCGGTTGGTGGCTGCAATGACCACCACTTCCTTCAGGGCCTCAAGTCCGTCCAGTTCGGTCAGCAGCTGGTTGACCACCTGTTGGGATGCCCTTCCTGTCTCGCTGTCAGCCATACGCGTGGTCGCAATGGAATCTATTTCATCGAAGAATATGATACATGGTGAGACCTGCCTTGCCTTCTTGAAGGTCTCGCGGATCGCCTTCTCGGACTCTCCTACGAACTTTGAGAGCATCTGTGGTCCTTTGATACTGATGAAGTTCGCATTGGACTCGTTGGCAACCGCCTGTGCCATCAGTGTCTTTCCGGTTCCCGGCGGGCCATAAAGGAGTATTCCCTTTGGTGCCTTGATTCCCATTTCCAGGATCCTGTCCGGACGCTTGAGCGGCCACTCCACAGCCTCCACGATCTCCTGTTTTGCATCGTCAAGACCTCCCACATCGTCCCATTTGATGGATGGTACCTCTACAAGCACCTCTCTCATTGCGGAGGGTTCCACTTCGGTCAGTGCATCCTCAAAGTCATCAGGATTGACCTCCAGCTTCTCCAGTACCTCGTCAGGTATCTCGTCCTCGTCCAGGTTGATCTCCGGCAGTATCCTCCTTAAGGAGCGCATGGATGCTTCCTGTACCAGTGCAAGAAGGTCTGCACCCACAAATCCCTGGGTGTGCTCTGCAAGGTATTCAAGGTCAACTTCTTCTGTTAGAGGCATTCCTCTGGTATGGATCTGCAGGATCTCCAGACGGTCGTCGCTGTCAGGAACTCCGATCTCGATCTCCCTGTCGAACCTTCCGGGACGGCGCAGTGCGGGATCGATGGAATCCACACGGTTGGTGGCACCGATGACCACGATCTGTCCTCTCTCCTCCATGCCGTCCATCAATGTGAGCAGCTGGGCGACCACCCTGCGCTCCACTTCCCCGGTCACGTTCTCGCGCTTTGGTGCGATGGAGTCGATCTCATCTATGAATATAATGGAAGGTGCGTTCTCTGCAGCTTCCTCGAATATCTTTCTCAGGCGCTCCTCACTTTCACCGTAGAACCTTCCCATGATCTCCGGTCCTGCGATGTAGAGGAAGTTCGCCCTTGATTCCCCGGCAACCGCCTTTGCGATCAGTGTCTTACCTGTTCCCGGCGGGCCATAGAGTATAACTCCCTTCGGGGGTTCGATATTAAGTCTCTGGAAGATCTCATGGTGCTTGAGAGGCAGCTCAATCATCTCGCGTACCCTCTGGATCTCGTCACCAAGCCCGCCGATATCCTCATAGGCGATTCCGCGTGCAGCGTCCTCATAGCCCTTTGCCGGCTTCTGGCGGAGTTCGATCTCCGTGCTTTCAGTAATGATAAGTATTCCCTCTTCAGGCGTAGCCTCGATGGCAACAAGAGGTATGGCCTGGTTGCCTGGTGTCGGCTGGGTCATTGAGCTTGTGATAGGGATGACATCTCCTGCAACAAAGGGGTGTTTCAGTATATTGTGTTTGATGATCGCCTGAATGTTGGTCCCGAACTCCATTGTGATGCCCTCGGGAGGTGCGAGCACGACCTTTTCTGCAGGTGTGACCTCTACCCTTCTGATAGCTACCCTCTCTCCTATGCCAACGCCTGCATTCTGTCGGGTGAAACCGTCTATTCGACCAATTCCCTGACCCCAGTCCTGTCGGTCTGCCCTCCAGACCTTTGCAGCTGTTGTTTTCTTTCCATCTATCTCAACGATATCCCCTGGTGAAAGCTGCAAGCTGAGTAAAGTGCTCGGATCAAGCCTTATGATTCCACGTCCAAAATCGATTGGATGTGCTTTTTCCACTTTGATCTGTAGTTCTTCCATTGGTCTCATCCTTAATTGTTTTACTATTTTATTCGGTACAAGGCATAAATAATATATGGTTTCATGTCCTGTTTTTACATCCCGGGAAACTCTGTTTATTCCAATAATATGAAAATAGAATGATCTTTGTTACTTATCCTCACGGTTAGCTTCCGGTCATACGTTCAAAAACTCTTCAAGTCCCTGTTTAAGCTCTATCTTTGGTACAAAACCAATTTCCCTGGCCTTTGAAATATCCGCAAGACTGTGCCGGATATCTCCTGCCAGGGGTTCCCTGTGATCCACGTCAAGGTCCTTATCAAATAGTTCTATAATGATCTCGGCAAGCTCGTTAATGGTGGTGCTCCTGCCCGTCGCAGCATTGAACACTTCTCCCACAGCTTCCTCCTTTTTAATGACCAGTTCCACCATATCCACGATATCATGAACCGAAATGAAGTCCCTTGTCTGCTCTCCGTCACCAAAGGCTATCGGGTTCAGGTCATTTCGTACCCTCTCCATGAACTTTGAGATAACCCCGGAATAGGGGTTTGAAGGGTCCTGTCTGGGGCTGTATATATTGAACGGCCTGATGCATGTAGTGGGTAATCCGTATGCCCGGTTGTACATCAGGCAGTATTTCTCTCCTGACAATTTGCTGGTCCCGTATGGCGAAAGTGGATCCTGTGGGTGCTCCTCACTGATCGGCACTTCCACGGGGTTCCCGTACACTGCAGCCGAGCTGAAATAGACGAATCTCTCAAGGTCTGCTTTCCTTGCTGCTTCTAGCAGGTTAAGTGTGCCGAACACATTGTTCTGTGCATCAAAAAGGGGTTCCTGCATGGACCTTGCAACGCTGATCTGGGCAGCGGTGTGTATTACAACATCTGTATCCTTCACAAGATCTGAAACGTCATCCCGAATATCGCCATTTATCAAGGTCACGTTTTCAGGTACACCTTCCCTTGTAGTGGATGTATGGTTATCCAGGACAACAACTTCGTTCTTTTCATGAAGGTGGTCAACGAGATAACTGCCAACCTGACCCAAACCGCCGGTTATGAGGATCCTCTGCATATTTTCCATGACGTTTGCATTGTTTATACTTATTTTGGGGAAGTGTGTCAGGAGTGAGTCTTTATCTAAGGGTAGTTCACATGGTGAAGCTCATTCACAAAGTTGCCATGTGTTGCTTGGGTGGGGTGTGATTGTCCTACTCGGACGTTTTCATCTGTTAATTCAGAAATTGTTATTCATATTGCTTCTATTTAAAAATATGAAAGCTAATGACATTCCAAATTCATTCGTTAAGTTAATATATTATTACTGAATAGTGAGGGCAACGTACGACCAATACTGCTATTGGTAGTGTTGTCGTACGAGAAAAACGTTCTTTCATTCCGTCATTTCTATGAACGGACCAGGGGTCACATCCGGCCCCTTTCATCCCCTCTTTCTGATCGTTCTTATTTCAGTTTAGTGTTACTTGCCGGGAAATAATTAAAAAAAGTGAAAAGACCTTCAGATCTTTTCTGCCGGTGGTGCTGTATTGAGCTTTACGTATTTGACGCCTTTTAGTGCCATGAGCCTTTCATCCATTTCCTTTACTTCCTCTCCTTCTCCATCGAATATCACTACTTCGAGGCAGTTGTCATGGTCAAGGTGTATGTGGACGGATGACTTGATAAGTTCTGAATAATCGTGCTGTATGTCTGCAATGGCGTTTGAAAGTCCTCTTTTTGTGTGGTCATAGATTATAGTGATGGTACCAACACGACGACCTCTGATATCGCTCATCCATTCATACTGGTTTATGTAGTTCCTGATGGAATCCCTGATACCTTCTGAACGGGATGAGTATCCTCTGCGTTCTATTATTGAATCAAATTTGGTCAGGAGATTGTCCGGGAGGGACACGCCAATTCTCATAAGTTCTTGTTCCATTTTTTTCACCTGGGGGTGCAATTGACATAAAAGGTAATAAATTTATGTATTGTTTTTGTTATTAAAGTTGTGTTTCTGTCAGAAAAAGTACGCATAGCACATGTATTTATACCGAGGATGCCTATATGATAGGTAAAATCCGGAGGTATGTTTCATGAAAACGGAAGAACTTTACTCAGGCAAGGCCAAGACCATATACAAGACCGACAATCCTGACGAATTTATTGCAGAGTTCAGGGACAGTCTCACTGCTTTTGACGGAAAGAAGAAGAGTGAGGCAGCAAAGAAAGGTTACTACAATGCCCAGATCTCAAGAAAGATCTTCGAGATGCTTGAGGAAGAAGGTATCAAGACTCACTACCTGGGTATGGTATCTGATACCGAGATGCTCGTGAAGAAAGTGGAGATCGTCCTCATTGAAGTAATTCCAAGGAATATCGCAGCAGGATCCATCACACGCAAGTATCCGATAGAAGAAGGTACCGTTTTCAAGGAACCGGTCCTTGTCTTTGATTACAAGAGCGATGAGTACGCCGATCCGATGATCAACGATGACATTGCAGTTGCAATGGGCATTGCCACCCGCGAGGAGATCGATTACATACGCAGTATGGCATTCAAGATCAACGAGATCCTCAAGAGCTACTTCGAGAGCAAGGGATTCCTGCTTCCTGACTTCAAGCTGGAGTTCGGAAGGGCAGATGGTGAGATCTTACTTGCAGACGAGATCTCATGTGATACCTGCAGGTTCTGGGATGTCGAGACCGGAGAGTCCATGGACAAGGACATATTCAGGTTCGATAAGGGTGACCTCTCAAAGGCATATGAAGAAGTCGCACGCCGTCTCGTACCCGAGATCTTTGAGGAGTAAATAGTGAAATATGATGTTATTGTGGTCGGGGCCGGCATTAGCGGGCTTCTGACCGCACTTACCTTATCCAAGCACGGCAAGAAGGTGCTGGTGCTTGAAAAGATGCATGATGTGGGGGGCAATTGCAACAGTTATACTGTGGATGGCTATCAGGTGGACACCGGTCCTCATGCTATCACCCATCTTGCAGAAGGCCCTCTCAGGCGCTTGATGGATAACTATTTTGATTACCAGCCGGTCTTTGAGAACTATGGGCAGTATTATGTAAGGACCGAGGATCGTTTCTTGAAGGTCCCGTCCACCATCAAGGACTTTGTTACCTTTGATGTGTTCCCG
This sequence comes from Methanococcoides sp. LMO-2, assembly GCF_038432375.1. NCBI lineage: Archaea > Methanobacteriati > Methanobacteriota > Methanomicrobia > Methanosarcinales > Methanosarcinaceae > Methanococcoides > Methanococcoides cohabitans. Next base: position 237,043 of record NZ_JBCAUS010000006.1, on the reverse strand, counting down.
AGACTTGACCGTCTTGCCATAACACAGTCCATCACAAAGGCTCTCACACTTTCCTCCTTTGGTGTTGACCTTTCAAAGCAGTCTGTCTATGAATCCCTGCCTGCGAACCTGTCAAAGGAGACCTATGAGTTCGCGGATGCGATATCCTATTTCCTGTCTGGTCGCTCCATGCATGAGACCTCTACCCAGAGGGTGCTTGCAGGCAGCAGTTTTGTCAGGGACAGCGTAACCCAGGAGCAGTTCGAGGAGTTCATAAAAGAGGAGAAGGTGCCACGCCCGGAGTCTATTCTCCAGTCTGTGCTGCCTTCGAACCTGCACACATCCCTTCACTCGAGGATCAATAACGTTTCCAGTCTTGGAAGGCTTGCCACCAATAAGGTGCACATCTCTCAGGGCTATCCTCGCAAGGGCTTAAAATCATTGCTCAATGCTCTCCTTTATTCTCTTCCTTCATCCGTGGAGATCAAGACCGGTTGCAATGTGGAACGCATACTCACAAAGGACGGGAAGGCATGCGGTGTGGAAGCGGATGACCTCTATGAGTGTGATCTTGTGGTCTACACCGGTTTTGCATCATCCCTGGGGCAGCTTGTGGATGACCTTCCAACATCATACGGGGAAATTCTGGATGGTATCGTTCACAGCAAAAGCCTAACTGTCTGGCTGGGTCTTGACAGGATCATGGATGAGTTCAACTACATGGGTTCTGAGATCTGGTTCAAGGACACGCCTTACTGGGCCATGCCTATCAGCAACTATGATGCATCACTTGCTCCCAAGGACAGGCAGCTTGTTGGGTTTGCTTTCTTCCTTGATGAGAACGAGGATGAGGGCAAAGGAATAAAGAATGCGTATGAGACCATCTATAGCGCCATTCCTTCCATACAGGACCATGTGGAAATGAACCACGACCAGATACTTGTGCCTGAGAAGGCAGCTGTGACCCTTGATGGTAAATTTGCAGATATCCGTTCCCCGGTTAAAAACCTGTATATTGCAGGAACGGATACAGATAAGCGTAGCATGGGTGTGACCCGGGCTGCTTACTCTGTAATTGAATTGTTAAAAGTGTTGAACGAGGACGGTAATCTGCACTGATTACCGTCTGAGGATCATTGTCCTGAGCCTGTCTGCAGCATGCTCTGTTTTGTCTGCAATATCCGCAATGGTACGCACAAGTTCTATAAGGTGTAGTACTCCTACAGCACCAATCTCTTTTTCATTCGCATAGATCTCTTTTAACAGATCTTTCTCAATGAGGTCAACTCTGTGTTCCATCTCTTCAATGGTTGGTACAAGTACCAGGGATTCATCAATCTCGCGTTTGCTGAAGGAGGTCTCAAGGATCTCACTCAATGAATCGACTAGTTCCTCATATTTTTGTACGGTCTCAAGCGTCAGGGCTGATAGTTCACAGACCTTTACTCTGATTGGCTCCGGCATATCGCAGGGCCTCAAAGTAAGCATGAATGCAGCTTCCTGTGCCACATCTGCAATGGAGTCCTGTGGCTTGAGGAAATTGAGCAGGTCTTCCGCTTTTACAGGCAGCATGATAGAGGAAGAAAGCTGTGTCCTGATGGTCTGCTTTATGATATCTGCTTCGTGTTCGATGTTGTCTATCTGAAGGCTCAGCTCATCAATAAGTGGTTGATTTGTACAGTATGCATTGACAGCCTGGTCTAGTATCTTTACGGTTTCCACTCCCTTTGATGCGTGCAGGTAAAGTGGTTTGAATGGTGATCTTGCGAACACGTCAAGTACAGAACGTATGTATTCCATTTTCTTCATAATCCAACCCCCAGTAATGCCACGAAAACAAGTGCCGATGTAAGTGCTGCAACAGGCACTGTGATTACCCATGACATAACTATTTTTCCTATAACACTAAGGTCAACAGCAGCAAGACCTCCTGCGAGTCCAACACCTATCACAGAGCCCACGAGGGTGTGAGTGGTGGAGATCGGCAGGGAACTGTAACTGTGAAAAACTACAACTGCTGCCGTTGCAAATTCAGCTGAAAATCCTCTTGTAGGTGTAAGTTCGGTAATCTTTGTACCGATGGTCTCAATCACACGGTATCCCCAGGTTCCAAGTCCGATGACCATTCCTATACCTCCTACTATGAGTACCCACAAAGGTACTGCTGCTTCTGCAAGGTTAAGTGCATTAAGGCCTGCGTAGAGTGGTCCAACAGCATTTGCAACATCGTTGGATCCGTGTGCGAATGCAATGAAACAGGCAGTTCCGACCTGCAGGTACACAAACTTCTTCTCGATGTGATACGGATTTTCCACTTTTTGCAATATCGTTACCCTGATAATCGAGAATATAAGATATGCAAGTACGGCTCCCAGTACAGGGGAGACCAGCCAGCTGCCAACGATTTTTCCCAGCACGGTCCAGTTGATGTCTGAGAGTAATATAATATTCTGATATGCGGCAACAATTCCAAAACCAAGTACTGATCCTACAATAGAATGGGTTGTCGATACCGGCAGGTTGTAGAATGTGGCAAAAGTTATCCAGAATCCGGCTGCCAGGATAGCTGCAAGCATGCCGATGGCCACAAGGTTCGGGTCGATAGCTTTTATGGTGTCGATAGGCACGATTCCTTTTGCGATGGTGGATGTAACCCTTTTTCCAAAGAAAACAGCCCCGACGAACTCGAAGACACCTGCTACGATGATTACCTGTTTGAGTGAGAGCGCTCCGCTGCCCACCGATGTTCCCATAGCATTTGCAAGGTCATTGGCACCGATGTTCCACGCCATGTAAAGGCCGGCAAGTACCAATAATATAACAATTGGATTGAATAGTTCTATCATATTCCTCTTCCTGATGTTAACTCTTCACGCCGTTAAGGTTCCATCTTTGATAAATGTATCACTAATCATTTTTTTCATGCAATGTTTCCGATCTCTTCCCTTGCCTTTTGTGCTTCTTCATTATCGGGTTCAAGTTCAAGAATCAGGTCGTATGTTGCCAGGGCATCAGCGATGTTGTCTTCCTGTACACAAAGTTCAGCGGCATTGGTCAGAATGCTCTTCGCTTCCTCTTTGTGTCCCAGCCTGTATAGCAGCTTACCTCGCTTTCTCCAGAGGTCCACGTTGGTCACATCGACCTCGAGTGCATTCTCAATGGCATTTAAAGCATCAAGGTATGCATCCTGGCTTCTGGAAACAAGTGCTCTTACTTCCCACATTTCGGCAGCTGTAAGGAAACATTCAAGAGCGTCCTTTGACTGTCCGAGTCTCCTGTGTGCCAGTCCCTTGATGAATATTGGCTCAGTGGCATCTTCCATATGATCGATCGCAGAGTCAAGTGCTTTAATGGCTGCTCCATATCTTTCTACATTGAAAAGGATCATTCCCTTATTGTACCATGCATGTCCCATGTCGGGTTTGATCTCAGTAGCAAGGTCCAGGTTCTCAAGCGCTTTCTCCACATTTTCCATTTCTGCAAAAATACTGCCTTTTAAGAAATATGTGTCAGCATCATCAGGTGCGATCTCTTCAAGTTTATTGAAGGTTTCCATTGCTTCTTTTAGATCTCCCTTCGTAGCAAGCACGTTTCCTTTGAGTTTGAGAACTTCAGCATCGTCACCAAGTTCCAGTGCTTTATCAGCAGCTTCGATAGCATCATCAAAAAGGTGAAGTCCGAAGAGGATCTGTCCCTTGATGAGGCATGCTTGTGTGGGGTTTGGGGCATGCTTGATGGCCTGTTCCACAACTTCAAGTGCCTGTTCGTGCTGGTTTTCCCTGCACAGCAGACGTACTTTGTTAAGCAGGAAATCTGCCAGTTCCTGTGGTGACATATTGTCTTGGTTCTCAGACATAATGTCCAATTGTCTCATAACGTTTTAATGTCTTGCGGAAAAGCTTACAAAAAAGAGTCAAGTGTTCTCTGGAAACGAAGGTCTGAAAGCATCTTCGTCTTTGCTTTCCATTCCGGTGCAGGAGTGCGTACACGTGTTGCCATATCATCCATTGCTTCCTCTATGGTCTCAAAGGTACGTGGGATGGATGCCATAGCATTTCGGGCAGCTTCCCTCACTACCCATACTCCAAGCGGTGCCCAGTACTCCGGTGTGATCTCTCTTATCATGAATACCGAAGCCTGCCTTCCTGCATCTTCCAGGTACTCCAGGGCAGCGATGCGGGCAGCGTAGTAGCCGCCTGCAAGGTTTGAATATCCCTTTTTGCCATTGATGTCCTCCATATCCTGCCCAATCCATGAGGATCCTCCGGACCACACTGAACGCTTCATCCATATTTCCAGGAGTTCGAAGGAGAATACTCTGGGGACAAGCATGATCTCAAAATAGTTGCCAAAACATCCTCCGCTGAACACGGAGATCTCACTTACAAGGGGCATGTCCCTGACGCGGTCGATGATATCCTTTCCGGCCATATCATCGGTTGCGGTGATGGCCCACCGAGTGGGCACAAGCTTGCGCTGCTGCCCCAGAAGACCTATGGAAAGTAGTCGGGTGATATGCTCGGTGGGAATATCTCCTCTGAAAAGTTCGCATACGACATCCTTTGCCAGGGCATCGGTGTCATAGGCCAGATAGTCTACTTTCTTTGGTACCTTCGGGTTCTCGGCGATATCAAAATCTTTTACAGCTCCCGATGGCCCCATGGGTGTCAAAACACTGTCGAACTTGAGTTTTTGCTGCAAAGGTTTTGAGAACCAGGCTTCGGTGTCCACCGGTGATTTTGAAAGGGCCAGCTCCTGTGACTTTTCCAGCAATTTATGGGGCTTCATCGCATCTTTCACATCGATGGTGCTGTTTGCCCTGACCAGCTGGCAGCGAGCGGATATCACGTCCTGGATATCCATGGAAAGCCATTGCTTGGGGTCCTCAAGTGCCATTGCATCCTTTGCATCGACCTGTGGGGGTATCATTGGTCCGGCCTTGACCTGCGGGTAGCCATACCTTCCCACGAAGACTGCAGGCGGGGATGCGCCAAAAACAGAGCCGTCACTCGAGACAGATGCTGTGGTAGTCTCGGTTGACCTGAACTTTTCAAGGATCGGACACAAAGGTCGCCCGCAAAGTCCTTTCCCCTTACATTTGATACAAAGGCTTCTGCTCAATCTTCCTCATCACTTTTGCACAGGATACAGTACTCTGCACCGGGTACGTTCTTGTACAACCATCCGGAACGCTGCACGAACTTACATACATTGCACATCCCTTCGGTCAGGACCTTGTCAGAAGAATTGTTCACGAGCTGGGTGGCAAATCTTTTGATCTCTTCGATGGTTTCTTCTGAGAATCCCACCTCTGCACCTCTTTTTGCACTAACGTACTGCGATACGGCTGCTCTTGAAAGCCCCAATATGTCTGCAACCTGCTGCTGTGTGCATCCATGGTCGACCATCATAGAACGTGCCAGTTCTGCACGTATGGCAGGTAATACTTTTTGTACCATTATCTCACAGGTAGGTTTCATAATTTATTTTCCTTTTTTCGTCCTATATGTTTTTTTCGTCGGCAAATTGGGGTCGGTCTCATTCTAACCTGTCGAAGAATGCTTCCAAAATCAAAAAAAGGAACATGGCGATTTTTCAGGGCCATGTTCTGTATTCGAAAAGTTAAATGAGTTGGTGATGCACAAAGTGCATACCATTGATCAGTCTTTGATCTGTTCCGGAGAGAAACCTTTCTGGACGAGAACTGCTTTCATGCGCCCGAGGTGGTTGCCCTGCAGTTCAACGGAACTTCCCTTTACAGTTCCGCCGCACGCGAACTTTGATTTAAGGTACGTGGATAGCTCATGAAGGTCGATCTCATTCGCATCGAAACCTTCCACAACTGTAACTTCTTTACCGTATCTTCGTCTATTCACTTTCACTGTTATTCGCTGTTGCTCTTTTGCCACTTCTTCGCATATACATAGCTCTGATGGCAAACCGCAAACCGGGCACATTTCTGAACTCATCTTCTGGTATTTCCTCCGATTATTTACTCACCTGTATAACTATTTATATAAATTATAAACAGATATTATATGTTACTCACAATGTTATTAAAATCTAATGGTGATGTCATTGCATCGGATATTGAATATGCCAAAAGCATGTTCAGTCAGGCAAAAGGCCTGATGTTCAGAAGCTCTGTTCCGGATAGCTATGCTATGATATTTGTGCTGTCTTCGCCAAAGAAGATCTCCCTGCATATGCTCTTTGTTCCTTTCCCTCTGGACGTCCTTTTCCTTAATGAAGAGAAACGAATTGTGAGGACAACGTATCTTCGTCCATGGATCGGCACAGGTGACTCCGGTGAAAAGGTGAAGTATATTATTGAACTTCCTGCTGGTGTTATCTCCCGTTCAGACCTTTCGGTGGGTGATCATGTGATGTTCGATTAATCCTGAATCTTCTCTTACCGTTGGAAATCTTTATCTAATCTATGGTTTATTTAAGGCTAAATCATACTCCTTATATTATGAGGCGCACAAATGTTACCGGAAAATGACCTGAAGATCATAACAGAAGAGATGGGCAGAGAACCAAACCTTGTTGAACAGGGATGCTTTTTGAACCTGTGGAGTGAACATTGCTCCTATCGTTCCAGTGCTCCTTTGCTGAAGACATTTACCACTGTTGGCGACCGTGTGATCATCGGTCCCGGTGATGATGCTGCTATCATCCGCTTCGGTGATGGCTGGGTACTTGCCATCGGTATGGAAAGCCACAACCATCCTTCCTATGTGGACCCTTACAACGGCTCCGCAACAGGTGTGGGAGGTATCGTGCGTGATATCATCTCCATGGGTGCAAGACCAATTGCACTGATGGATCCTCTTTATTTCGGTCCTCTGGACACCCCGAAGAACCTCTACCTCTTTGAGCACATCGTAGAAGGTATTGCAGGATACGGTAACTGTATCGGTGTACCTGTTGTCAGGGGAGAGGCATACTTTGACGAGACCTACAGCGGAAATCCTCTTGTCAATGTTGTCTGCGTGGGCCTTGCCCGCGAGGAGAACATCGTGACCGCCTGTGCGCAGAAAGCAGGCAACAAACTGGTACTTGTGGGTTCCACTACCGGTCGTGACGGTCTTGGTGGTGCATCATTCGCTTCCCGTGACCTTTCAGAAGAAGCAGAAGCAGAGGACCGTCCCAGCATCCAGATCGGCGATCCTTTCACAGAAAAGCTCCTCATCGAGGCAACCCTTGAAGCAATAGGTACCGGGCATGTACTTTCATGCAGGGATCTTGGTGCAGCAGGTCTTGCAGGTGCAAGTTCCGAAATGGCATCAAAAGGAAACCTTGGAATGCGCCTGATGGCTGACAAGGTAATTCTCCGTGAATCCGGAATGACCCCTTATGAGATCATGATCTCCGAGTCCCAGGAACGTATCCTCTTTGAGGTCACACCTGAGAACGTAGATGAGCTCCTTGCTATCGCAGAGAAGTACGACCTTAACGCCAGCATGATCGGTGAACTTACAGAGCGTCTCTATTACACCGTTGAGTTCGAGGGTGAGGTCGTTGCAGATATGCCTGTCAAGCTCCTGACAGAAGGCGCACCTACCTTCGAGCGTCCTTCAACAGCTCCTGCAGAGCGTGACATTGGTGACAAACCGGAACTTGCAGCTGACTTGAAGCAGGCAGTAATTGACATTCTTTCATCTCACAACATTGCATCAAAGGAATGGATCTACAGGCAGTACGACCATGAGGTCCAGGTCCGTACCGTGGATAAGCCCGGATCAGATGCAGGCGTCCTTCGCATTGCAGACGGCAAAGGTCTTGCACTGTCCTGTGGATGTAACCCGGGACACACCCTTCTTGACCCTTACGAGGGCGGAAAGGGAACTCTCATTGAGAACAGCATGAACCTCGCTGTAAAAGGTGCAGAGGGTATAGCCCTCGTGGACTGTCTCAACTTCGGTAACCCTGAGAAACCTGACATCTACTGGCAGTTCAAGCATGCCATCCTTGGTCTCGGAGATGCTGCAAGGGAGCTTTCCATTCCTGTTGTCGGAGGTAATGTTTCCCTCTACAATGAGAGTGGCGAATACGGCACAGCTATCGTCCCTACACCATCCATAGGTCTTATCGGAATTACCGGTGATCTCGAGACGGTGCCAGCATCCTTCTTTGAAGGCGAAGGCAACTCCGTCATCCTTGTGGGTGAGACCTTTGATGAAATGGGCGGTTCCCAATACTACAACATAAAGGGACTCAGGAACAACGGCAATGTTCCAAAGGTGCTTGAGAATGCCCCGAAGACCGTTGAGAGCCTGATCAACGTCATCAGAAGCGGAAACATCGTAGCAGCCCACGATGTCTCTGCAGGTGGACTTGCAACAGCTCTTGCTGAAATGTGCAAAGAGGCCGGAGCAAACATCGATCTTTCAGGTGTTGGCAAAGACCTAAGGGCAGACGACCTCCTGTTCTCTGAATCCCATGCAAGGGCTATTCTTGTGACCTCTGAGAAAGATAAGGTCCTTGAGATGCTCGGTGACATCCCATGCACTGTGATCGGTACTGTTGGCGGAGATGACCTGAACATCAAAGGCAATGGCTTTGATCTTTCCTTTACTCTCGATGAGATCGCAGATGCAAGGGCAAGTCTTACAAAACTGATGATGGAATAATTTCCATTATCGTCTTTCTTTTCTTTTTCTTCTCTTTCCGACCAATATGCCGGAAGGGTGTGGGAATATAATTCCCACAGTTCGTTTTTAGTATTGTATATAAAAAAAGATCATGCGAGCATTGTTATCTGCTCGACACCTTCAACAAGTGACTCAACTTCTTCTTCTGTATTGTACAGGGCAAAGGATGCTCGCACAGTTCCCTCAACTCCCAGCATGTCCACTGAAGGCATAGCACAGTGGTATCCGCTTCGGACACAGATCTTCCTGGTCTCGTCCAGTATCATGGCAACGTCATGCGGGTTCATGCCTTCCACATTGAACGGAACCACGCCTGCCCTGTCCTCAGGTCCGTAGACCTCCACGCCTTCGATCTCTGCAAGTCGTTTTGCAGCATATGAAGACAGCTCTTTCTCATGTTTCTCTATATCTTCCACACCGATCTCCTGCACGTACTCAACAGCCCTGCCAAGTCCGATGACTCCAGGGATGTTCGGAGTGCCGGCCTCGAACTTTGATGGGGAAGGTTCCAGCTCATAACTTTCTGTGGTAACAGCATGGACGGTCCCGCCGCCAACATAGGTGGGTTCAAGGACATCAGGGTCTTTGATGCAGAGGATTCCTGTTCCCTGTGGTCCCAGCATTCCCTTGTGTCCGGGGGTGGCAAAGAAATCGCACCCTATCTTTTTGACGTCAACGGTCATGTGGCCTGCAGACTGTGAACCGTCCACAAGGACCATTGCTCCGCTCTTCTGTGCTATCTTTGTTATCTTTCCAACATCCCTTATGGATCCGAAGACGTTGGATACGTGGTTGACAGAGACCAGCTTTGTCCTGTCGGTAATTGCAGCATCAACTTCTTTCGGGTCTACACATCCTTCATTGTAAGTTCCGACGATGGTGACCTCTACACCCATCTCTCTTAGCCTCATCCACGGGAGCAGGTTGGAGTGGTGCTCCACAAGAGTTGTGACAACATGATCTCCTGCTTCCCACTGAAGGCCAAGGGCAACCATGTTGATACTTTCAGTTGCATTCTTTGTCAGTATGGTGCTCTCAGGTGCAGTGTTCAGGAACTCTGCGATCCTGTCCCTTGAATCCTCATAATTATCAGTGGTCTGTCGGGCGAGCCTGTGAGCTCCTCTACCATGATTTGCTGCGTATTTGAGGAAGTAATCGTTCATGGCATTGACTGCCGGGACAGGCGTTTGTGTTGTAGCGCCATTGTCCAGATAGATCACTTCATCAAGGACGGGAAAATCTTTGCGTACGGAATGAATGTCAAACATAACCTTCCTTACGCAAGATATCTAAAAATATGTTTTGCAGGCGTTATTTCGCCAGCATTCCACCGAGCATGAACTTGTAAAGTTCCATCTCCTCAGTGTCCAGTTTTTCAGTAGTTTGCCCACTTACAACCGAATGGTATGTCCCGTCTTCTTCACGCCTTCCGTATTTATCACTTATTTTCGTGATATTTCTCATCATCTGTTTCCTCCTGTCTCTTCAATTTGATTTTGTAAAAACTAAGCCTCCGGAGATAGCTTAAACACTTTCTTACGTGTTTATCTTATATAGGGTTTTCGGACAAATCTGTCTGGATTTTGTCGTAAGGGTTATAAGTTGCAAAGGACTTCCGATAAACATGTCCCATATCCAAATCGATCGATCATTACAGTATATGGATGGTACGCAGAGGGTTTTTGATGAGGAGACAACCCTTGGTAACACAAAACCACACCTGGAAGAGATCGGTGTCACAAGGATTGCCAGTATCACCGACCTGGACCGTATAGGGATCCCGGTATTCTCTGCCATTAGGCCAACAGCTGCCGAAGGTGCTATTTCTATCTATTCAGGTAAAGGGTCTACTGAAAGCCAGGCAAGGATCTCTTCCATGATGGAGAGCTTTGAGAGATGCCTTGCAGAGCGTGTTGGTGTTAATGCTGATATCGTTGAGGACGTGGCCGCAGAAGAGTTCATCGAATCTATTGAAAATGCTTCGGAAGGACATGAACTTGTAGATCCCAATAAACTCCTTCTGGCTGAACCATTGCCACCTGAGAGCCTGGTGGAGTGGACCCAGGGATGGGACCTTTTGTGCGAAAAGGAGGTATATGTCCCTTCGAACGCGGTATATCACCCTTATGATTCTCCCGGAATGTCTGCAAGGCTTTTCAGGAGCAATACCAACGGTCTTGCATCAGGGAACGTGATAGAGGAGGCAATATTGCACGGTTTGCTCGAAGTAATTGAGCGTGATGCACTGAGCACTGCCGAGTTCAACAGGAACCCGGGTAAGCAGATCCTCCTCTCCGAAGATGACGGTGTAAATTATGAACTTATGCAGAAGTTCGAATCCAATGGGGTACAGCTCAAACTTTGGCTGCTTCCGCATGATACAGGTATAACATCTGTTGTGGCTGCAACGGATGATCTTGATCTTAAGGATCCGGCTTTGCTTGTGATGGGTGCAGGCTCTCACCTGAATCCGGAGATCGCAATAAGAAGAGCGATCACCGAGGCTGCCCAGTCAAGGGTCGTACAGATACACGGTGCCCGTGAGGACACTGACAGGGAGAGCTTTGTCAGGCAGATCGGTTATGAACGCATGAAAAGGATGAACCGTTTCTGGTATGAAGATTCCGAGACCGTTACTACCGGAGAGCTGAATGATATCTCAAGTGCAACTCCTGCAGAGAACATCGATGTTGTTCTGGATGAACTGCGCAAGGTCACGGATAGTGCTATCGTGGTTGACCTTTCCCGTAAGAACGTAGGCGTTCCGGTGGTGAGGGTCATAATTCCGGGATTCGAGCAGTATACCCTCGACCGTGAGCGTGTCGGCCATCGGGTGAGAAAAGGACGTAAACAATCCCCTCCTTCCGAGAAACCCTGGAAGAGAAGGTTCGGCAAACGAAAGTGATCCTATGAGAGCGGTTGTCTTCGCAGGTACCAGCATCAGCCACGAGGATGCAAAAGAGATCCTCGATGTCACCTACATGCCACCGGTGGCAAGGGGTGATGTTGATAAGGTCGCCGGTCAGGGATATGATGTGATCGGCATAATCGATGGTGTTTTCTTTGACAGGGCTGCAGTGGCGCACAAGGAGATCATCCGCGCAATGAAAAAAGGCATCAAGGTCGTAGGTGGTTGCAGCATGGGCGCATTGCGCGCGTCAGAGCTTGATGTTCATGGCATGGTCGGTGTGGGTACAGTCTATGGCTGGTACCGTGACGGTGTCATTGAATCCGATGACGAGGTCGCAGTGACCACTAACCCCGAGACCTTTGAACAGGTCTCACTACCGCTTGTTAATATCAGGGAGACCTTCAGGGAGGCAGTTGAGCAGGGTCTGATCGATAATGAGACCTTCAAAGGGCTGATCGCGATAACAAAAAGTATCCATTATCCTCAGAGAAGCTATCTTGGTATTATAAAAAAAGCAGTTGAAGAAGGACTGCTGGAAGATGCGGAACCCCTGCTGGGCTACTGCAGGAACAATGCATCGGATGTAAAAAGGGAAGATGCAATTCTTGTTCTGAAGAAGGTCAAAGAGATACTGGAAGCAGGGGAATGATGCTCATCCCTCGTGGGGTTCGTGATGGTTATGTTTGAGGTTGCAGCTGTCATGCTCGATCCTGCCACAAACCCCGAAGGTCGGATGCCCCATAGAGTCACAGATCGTGTTGATGGCCTTTTTTGATACATAAGCCTCAAATCTTGCAACCTCTGCACACGATTCTTCTGCAGTGAGGCCGTAATGGTTCAGCATCAGGCTTAAGATACGGTGCCTTCTCAAAAGGAAGTGTGCATATTCCTCTCCTTTTTCCGTAAGGCTGAATCCCCTGTACGGGACATGGTTCACATATCCGGATGAAGCAAGCTCGTTAATAGCCTTGGTTATGGTAGAGGGGTCCACTTCCATGTGGGCGGAGATCTCAGTGGTGCGAACATTGTCACCCTTCTCAAAGAGATATTTTATGTACTCTATCTTCCTTGGCGATAGTTCCAGTCCTGTCATATCGTCCATAAGGAGGGTTATGCATGTATTTATTTAAAATTTGCGTACTCCCCAAAAATAATACTCTTTTATTCCCCTTTTGCATGCTTTTCCAGAAAATGATCGATGAGAGCTCGCGAGATACTCTTCTTTTGCGGGAGCTTTGGGATATCGTTCACGTGGAACCAGGCTGCATCTTCGATCTCTTCCGGATCGATGTCTATTTCACCTTCCGCAAAGTTCGCTGTAAATCCTATCATAAGCGATGAGGGAAATGGCCAGGGCTGGCTTGCGAAATAGGTGAGGTCCTTTACGGAAACGCCCACCTCTTCCCTGATCTCCCTGTGGGCAGCGTGCTCAATGGTCTCCCCGGCTTCCACAAAGCCGGCCACAAGTCCGTAAAGTCCTTCCGGGAAGTTCCTGGACCTTGCCATAAGAAGGTGTTCGTCCCTTTCTATAAGCACAATAACAGCAGGGCTGATGCGGGGATAGGCTATATGGTCACAATCGTGGCATTGCATTCCGGTCTCTTTCGGGATATATTCTGTAGTTCCACCGCAGATCCCGCAGTATTGGTGAGTGCGGTAAAAATCAGCCATCTGGACCGCCCTTGAGGCAATTCCAAGCATCTCCTCATCGATCACACCATACAGGTCATGAAGGTCGAAGTACTGCATATCCTCTTCACATAACTCTTCTTCCATCTCAAAGCAGTAACATGGTTTGCTATTGATAGTTCCGATATAGATGACCTCAGTTCCATTAATGACCTTCTCTCCAGGACTGTATTCAAAGTACTCTTCCGGCCGACTTGCAGCATCGATCAGGATCTTTCTCCGGTGAACGGGAAAATAGAGTGCTTTTCCTTCCGGGTTGTTCTCATTTCCGTGGAACTCCAGCTCCTCGGTGGCAAAAGAAGGTCTGTACTGAGTGTTCATAACATCACTTCTTTGAGGTATCGTCCTTAAAGGAGTTAACGCCTGACATGTACATTACACAGACAAAAATTAAAATACGGTAGAGCCTGCGTAAAGGGTCCACAGGTAAAGGGCTGCAATTCCTGTGGCAGCTATCAGTATGAGTGTGTTCCTCGAGCGGCAATATAGCTCCTTTGATCCGGATATCCTTATGAGTACCAGCTTGTTAAGCGTACTGATGATACCTGCGGCCACTGCTGTCTGTGCAGCTACCGTATATGACACGTTCCCTGAGAATGCCAGGGCTGCCACCGAGGCAGTGACTGCTGAACTGCTTACCAGTCCTCCAAGGGCGGATGCGTAGACACCGGCATCGCCGAGGAATTCGCTTGAAATGCTTGTGATCACAAGCAGGATAGTAAAGATCGCACCGAACCTGAAAGCAGGCTTTAGTGCAAAAGGTGAACCGATCTCAAGTGGTTCGGTCATTATATCGTTCTTTTTCCTTCGAATGATCACTATTCCGATCGTAATCATGAGCATTGCTAACTGTGGTGGTAGCATCATCAGCATGGTGGATGCAGTGGGGTCCACTATCAGTGCGATCAGGGTGTTGCTTATTATCATGGAGATATTTGACATCAACACTCCGATGTACAATGCATCCATCAGGCTGGTCCTGTTCTTTGCCATTGTCGCAAGTGCAGCCGTGGTTGCCTCACTGCTTATGAACCCTCCGAAAAGTCCTGAATATGTAATTCCACCATCTGTCCCGAACCTTTTGAGGGAGATGTAGCTGATAAAACCTATGAACATGACCAGTACCACAATGAGTATGGCCGATTTCAGGTTCAGGACACCCAATACAGGTTCGTCCGGCATTAGCGGATAAAGGATAAAGGCGACAACAAGGAACTGTACAGCATTGAGTATTTCCTCGTCTGAGAGGTGTTGTGCGAAGGTGTGAAGTGGCTTTTTCTCGATCAAAAGGAGTGTTATGAGCACAGCTATTATTATGGCAAAGAGGAATCGACCGCTAGTGACCAGTACTCCAAGCAGGTAGGTCGAGAACAGGGCAATGGAACTGGTCATTCCAAGCTTGCCGCTGGTTGTGTAGATCCTGTATACCAGTACAAAACAGGAGGCTGCAACAAGTGCTGTTGTGATCTGCAGTATGGCGCTGTTTATAACCTCTGCAACATAGGCTGCAAGCATTCCGCTAAGACAGACTATTGCAAAAGTGCGTACACCAGCAAAGACTTCCTGATCCTTACGGCGATGTTCCCTTTCTATGCCTATCAGTATTCCTATTAACAGGGACAGTATAGCTTTTGTAAGGAAATCATATAGTACAGGGTCCAGCCCGATGTCAAATGTCAGCACAATGCACCCCTCGGAGTAGTAAAGGAATTCAGTGTTCGATCACTTTATATTAATAATATATATCTCATGAACCCTTATAGTATTTTTGAAGTCTTTATGATGTTGCCATCATCATAGTATCGGCATAAATATTCTCTATGTTATGGCTCAAAAAGGGTGGGAGGTCCTATATTTGATCATCAGGCAGATATTTACAGACGGAATAGCACATAGCTCATACCTTTTTGGCGGGAACACTACGTGTGCAGTGGTTGATCCGGATCGTGACATCGATGTCTACATGGATGTTGCATCTGAGATGGGCTGGGAGATCACCCATGTCCTGGAAACCCATCTCCATGCGGATTTCATCTCCGGCCACATAGAACTCCGGGAAAGGACCGGTGCTACGATAGTGGCCCCGGCCTCTGCGAATTGCAGTTTTGATTCCATGGAGGTATCCGAAGGAGATTCATTTGAGATAGAGGACATGGTCATAGAGGTTCTGGAAACCCCGGGACACACACCGGAGCATGTATCCTATGTTGTCACGGACAGGTCACGTGGTGAGGTTCCGGTATGTGTCTTCTGTGGTGACACCCTTTTTGTAGGCGATGTTGGAAGGCCTGACCTGTTCCCGGGAAGAGCAGAAGAGCTGGCCTCGAAACTCTATGAAAGCCTGCACGAAAAACTGCTGAAACTGCCTGATCATTGTGAGGTATATCCTGCACACGGTGCAGGTTCCCTGTGTGGAAGGTCCATGGCTGCAAAACGCAGTACCACTATCGGTTATGAGCGTCTTTATAATTATGCCCTGAACATCAGTGATCGGGAAGATCTCATTCACTCACTTACTGAGAACATGCCTAATGCTCCCGATCATTTCAGCCGTTGCAGTGAGGTCAACGGAAGGGGGCCTGAACTGCTTGTTGTTCTTCCTCCTCTGAAAGCTATCCCTCCTGCAGATTTCAGCAAACTGGTCGAAGATCCCGGCACCATTGTCCTTGATATCCGCTGCTATGAGGCATTCGGTGGACGCCATATCCCGGGTGCATACAGCATCGACCTGAAGAGCAACTTTGCCACATTTTCAGGCTGGCTTCTTCCTCCGGATAAGAACATCCTGCTGGTTTCCGACTCTCCTGATCATGCATCCGAAGCAGCAGTATGGCTGCACAGGGTAGATCTTGACAGGGTCATCGGATTCCTTGAAGGGGGCATGCATGCATGGGCCATGGCAGGTCTTCCCACAGAACATCTATGTCAGGTATCAAGCCCTGAGCTCGATAACATGGTCAGGGACGACGAAGAGTTTATTCTTGTGGACGTCAGGGCACCTTCAGAGTTCGATTCCGGGCATATCGACAAGGCAATTAACATCCCTGTGGAAGAGGTAAGGTATTCCTACAAGGGGCTTGATCCCGAGGCAAAGACCCTGGTGATCTGCGGAAGCGGACATCGTTCCAGTATGGCTGCAAGTATCCTGCAACAGAACAACTTCAGTGATGTGCACAATGTTTCCGGCGGGATGACCGGTTATAATGCTGCGGGATTCGGTCCTGATTGTCCTTTGTGTGCTCTTCCCTGGATATCTTCCGGGAAAGGGAAGATGGACGAATAAAAAAAAGTTATAGGGCCATCAAAGGCTATGCTGTGTCAAACCTAGCCCCTGGTCTTTGTCCACGTTTATGCTCTTAGGCCTGTATAACTTCCCTGCTTTCCAGGAATCGATGGCTTCCTGTACCGTGCCATCGGCACCTATGAATATGTCAATATCATTCTTGTTCAGAAGGTCCACGATCTTCTGGCCGACCCCGGAACACAGGACAACGTCCACTCCGGCCTTTACCAGCAGTTCGTGGGGTAATCCTTTTCCACCCACATGGACACTTGTGTTCTCCATGACCTCAACTTCTTCTGTTTCGCTGTCATAGATCGTGTAGGTAGCAGCCTTTCCAAAATGAAGTTCGACATCATCTTCCAATCCGCCTTTTTCCGTGGAGGGTATAGCAATTCTCATATTCTCACCTTTTCCGGCGAAGAATATGTTCTCATTATTTGATATACTTCTGCATGGAAAGCAGTTCAAAATATACTGTGAACCTGTAGTGTTTTGAAGGTATGGAATTGGTACAACTGAAGATCTGGCAAGATATTTCAGTTCTATTCAGATCTCAAAGCTGTACCCTGCCTCAATAGGTACAAAAGTATCCGGAAACATGCTTTTGATGGTCTCAATGTTCGATGTACAGTGTCCGACACCTATGAACTCCAGTCCTTCAAGGAGTTCATACTCCCTGCTATCATGCAGGCCCCCAATGATGCCGCAGACCTCTCCTTCTGAAGCTGCTGCTCCGATTATGGCTTCCAGTCCCGGGTGTGCACATCCTGTGATCACGAAAATACCGTTTGCTGTTTCCAGCATCAGCGACTGCTCTTTAGGATTGTTCCCTAGTTCACCTGTAGAAAAGACGTTGTTGCATATTCTGCATTTGTCGGTGACCTCATGCAAAGTAGAATGGACCGACATCTCATTTTTAAGTTTCTCTGAAAAGGATGCTGGAACGAAGACCTCAAGGCTCTTGCTGCTGTTCAATATCACCGGCAGGCCACCTATATGGTCCCAGTGCTGGTGGGAAAGCACGAGAATATCGATATCCTCGACAGGTATGTTCAGCTTCGATAGATTGTGCCTTAAAGCACAGCCATCCCACCCCGTGTCAAAAAGTATCTTCCTGTTCCCGGTGTCAATATAACAGGAAAATCCCCACCCTTTCCTGAAAGGTGGTTTTGCTTCATTATCATAGACGATGGTGACCTTCATCACTTGTTCCCCATTCCGAAACGGTTCCTCTGGTAATATCCGGAATAAAGTGCTCCTGCAGGATTGTGTGCAAGGACCCTGTCCTTTACAATGAACGTTGTAACAGGTGCTTCGGAATATTTGTTGAACATTATGTCATGACCCATGCATAGTCCCACTATGATGTTAAGATCTGTTCCCGCCCGGTTGAGCATTGTTGCCTGAGCAATGGGGTTGCAGGTTGTTTCTCTTCCCTCCCTGATCTTGTCCAGTCCGTATTCCTCCTTGTCCACGCCACAGATCTTGCAGCATACAGACTCTACCATGAAGTCTTTCTCAAGTATATGGCAGAGGGTCCTGGCCTCATCTCCCAGACCCAGGCAGAAAGCGACGCCTAGTTTGCGGTATCCCATTTCCTTTGCAAAAAGGATGAGCTCTTCAAGCCTTGTTCTCTGCATGTAGAAATTAGCCTCTATCTTTGAGGCCGCCTTCATCATATCCAGGTCTTCTGCAACATATTCAGGCTGCACTTCCCTTGGAGTACAATCCTTTCCCTCCCTGCACCTTCTTGTTTTGCAGGATGCACATTTCATTGTCTGATCACCTTTTATACTACCAAATATCCCATTTTCATCATGAGGTTGCATCGAGTTCTGCTTTCACAGTTCTCCAGATGCTTTTCAGGTTATCTGAGAACTCATTGTCCGCATATTCAATGACGGTCTTTTTCCCTATCATCGCCCTGTTAGGTATTGTGTCATACGGAAGCTTTCCTGCAACCATAATGCCATTTTCCTCGCATGATATCTCGATCTGCTTTGTGTTCTCTTCATTTATGTTATATTTATTGATGCAGACGATGGCAGGAATTCCGAAATGGTCAGTGACCTTTATTATTCTTTCCAGGTCGTGTATGCCTGATACACTTGGTTCAGTGACAATAAGTGCAAGGTCAGCACCGGTAATGGTGGCTATAACAGGACAGCCGGTTCCCGGAGGGCCGTCGTAGATGACAAGGTCGGAGTCATTTTCCCTTGCGAGTGATAGGGCATGTTCTTTTACTGAAGTAACAAGTTTACCGCTTGCTTCTTCTCCGATAAACAGTTCTGCATGCACCATCGGGCCATACCTTGTAGTTGAACTGAATACAGTTCCTGAGGGGTTGTCTATCATTGTAATAGCATTCTCAGGGCATACGTATTCGCAGACCCCGCAACCTTCGCATTTGCAGCTGTTTATGGAATGGTCCGTGAATATCGCATTAAAATTGCAATTCTCGATACACAGGTTGCAGCCGGAACATTTCTCATCATCTATATTTGCGATGTCCATTCCGTGGAAATCGAAGGTTTCGATGACCTCTGGTTCAAGGAGAAGATGCAGGTTAGGTGCATCCACATCACAGTCTGCGATAATACTGTTCTCTGCAAGTGATGAAATACCTGCAGTGATGGTTGTCTTGCCGGTCCCGCCTTTACCGCTGATTATGACAAGCTGCTTCATGCTTTTTCACTCCTGCCGTATCTGTCTTTTATAGAAATGTAGAGCTGCATGAACTTCTCTTTCCACTCTTCCATCTCCTCCACGAATGGAATTCCCTCCGAGTAAAGCCGTGCGATCCTTGTGTCCTGGGGTATTTTCATAAGGACTTCGATACCCTCGTCTGCACAGTATTTTTCCACACTGTCATCGCCACTTCCACTTCGGTTGATAAGTATTCCGTGTGGTATATTGAGTACTCTGGCAACCTCGACCGCCAGTTTCAGGTCATGTAATCCAAAGGGAGTAGGCTCAGTAACAAGGATACAGTAGTCGACATCTTCAAGGGTGGTCAGTACCGGGCACGCGGTTCCGGGCGGTGCATCAATGATAGCTGTCCTGGTTGGATCGATGTATTTTTTCACCTTCCCGATCACAGGTGATGCCATGGTCTGGCCGATATCCAGCAGTCCTTCGTATAGTTCCGGACCGGTCTGGTCTTTGGTTGTTGATTTCCTTATTATGCCTGTAACGATCTCGCATTCCTGAATTGCCCCTTCGGGGCATACCATCATGCATCCGCCACAACTGTGGCATAGTGCAGGAAATGTCATGATCTTGTTCGGAAGAGTTGCAATTGCATTGAAACGGCAGAAGTCAGAACATTTTTTACAATATGTGCAGTTCTCTTCCAGGATCTCAGGGATGACGGTTGTTACCTCTGTGATCGGCTCCATTTCCCTTTTGAGAAAGAGGTTGCAGTTAGGTTCTTCAACATCACAGTCCAGGAGTTGTGCATCCTGAAGTGAAAGGGAAAGGTTCACCGCTACGGTGGTCTTGCCTGTTCCTCCTTTTCCGCTTGCTATTGCGATCTTCATGATATCATTCAGTTCTGGTGATCATGGTCGTGGTCATGTCCCTGGCAGACATTCTCACTGTTCGGACTTGCAAGGTTTCCTTCTTTCCATTCTGAAATAGCAGTTTCTACTGTTCCCTGAGCTCCAACGAAAACCTCTATCCCGAATTCTGAGAACATGTTGACAGCTTTTGTTCCAAGTCCTCCGCAAAGCATTATGTCGACGCCTGCATTTGATAATAGTTCAGGTGGCAAACCAACGCCGCCGTTGTGCTGGCTTGTATTTTCTACTACCATTACCTCATTTGTCTCTGTATCCAGTACGGTATAGTTTGGAACCATTCCAAAGTGCTGTCCGACATTATCTTCCAATCCACCATTTTTTGCAGAAGGTACGCATACTTTCATCTTTTTAACCTCTTGTAATTTTTAAATTTGATTTATTATGCTCATATACGAGGAAGTATTTAAAGATAATGGAGAACCTTGATATATTTAATCTCTTTTGTGCATTTTAATCTTCAAATATCTAAACCTTTGGTTAAGCCCCTGTGGGTTGTTCAATACTCAGAATAAGTTGTTCTGGAATGCGATGAAAGGTAGCAGGTTAAAATTAATGCAAATAGTGCATGTGCCCGGAGAAAAGGGGTTTAAGGGCAGAACAGAGTTTAAAAATGAATTTAATTTGAATTTCAAGTAATTAAAAAAAGAAAGGAAAAAAGAATTGGACTTAGTAAGTCCAGTTCTTTGCAGCTTCGATCATTGCCTGGAGGTTCTCGGTTGGGGTCTGGCTTACGATACCACAGCCAGGTGCGAGAAGTCCCTTGTTGTCGAGCTCTTTGAGTACTCTTGCGGATTCTTCCTTGACGAAATCTACGCTCTGGTTCCAGAGGCAGTTGACTGGGTCGAGGTTACCGACGATGAGTGCTTTCTCTACCTTGGTGATTGCTGTTGCTGCGTTAACGTTCTGGTCAACACTGATTGCGTCTACACCACAGGTCTCCATGAGTGCAAGACCTTCTGTTGTGTCACCACAGATGTGGAGTACAGCTGGTACGCCCTTCTCGTGGAGTGCGTCAATGAGCTTCTGGTGGAATGGTACTACGAACTTTGCGTAGAAGTCTGCACCAATAAGTGAGTAGCTTGCGGTTGGGTCAATGATTGAGAATACGCTTGCTCCAGCTTCTACCTGTGCGAGTGCGTACTTGATGGAGAAGTCTGTTGCGAATTCCATGATCTCAAGACCGTACTCTTCCTTTGTCATGATGTCCATGAACCAGGAGTCACCGGTGATGTGCTGTGCGAGTGAGAAAGGACCGATCATACTTCCGATGATTGGGACTTCTTCTCCGTACTTCTCTTTGAGGATCTTGATTGCTTCGAGGACGATGGAGGTTCTCTTGCTTGTGTCTTTGACATCGTATCCTTCAAATGGCTTGAGGTCGTCAAGGCTGTTTACAACGTGGCTGATGACGGATGGCTGCTGTACCTTTGTACCGTCCTTGATGCCACAGCCGAAGAACTCTGCTTCTGCGGTGATGTCGAATGGGACACGGATTGCTTCGAAACCGATAACTGTGTGACCTGCTTCTGAGAGTGCAGCAAGCTGTGCAGCATCGTAGTTTGCTTCTGGCCAGAAAACATCGATTGCTTCCATCTGGTCTACTGTACCGGTCTGTGTGACACAGATAGCTGGCATCCTGTCAACTTTCTCTCCCTGTAATACGCGGACTAATCTTTCCTTCTGTGTGTATTCGGACATTTACATTCTCCTTTATACTAAATCCTTTATAATCACTAAAAAGGTAGTTACGCTATGTATTTGCTATATATATACCTTTTTGTTTGAAAAAAATCAACTGCAATAGTCGCATTAGTCAAGTATTTTGGATTTATTTTAGTACTTTATGATATGTTTTGACAGGCATTTCTTCCTGCCAAAACATAATGCTTATTTTAACATACAATTTAAAAAATTGAATAGAGCATTGCTGCAACACCAATTACCAGTGGTTCCATGACGAGGTCGATATCGTACTTCTCGTCAAGGTCATCCGGCAGGGCGCACGGGATGCCCGGAGTTGATACCAGACATCTTTCTGCGATCATTCCTTCTGATATCGTATTTGCATTTGGGGTTGCCTCAAATACCATGGAGAACTTCCTTGGCTTTTCAATGTCAAAGGCGTTGACACCAAGCTCTTCGATAGCCCTGTTCATGAACTCTGTGTTCGGGTCGCATGCATACACATTAAATCCCTTTTTCACAAGGTGTGATGCGCCTGCATATCCCACACGTCCAAGACCGATGACCAGAACGTCCTTTGAATCAGCGTGCTTGTACCTTGAAGCTATCTCGGAGTAGATCACGCCGGTGCATATATGGTTGGTTGCTATCTTACCATTGCTTAAGTTGTGTGCAATGAATATATGGTCGTCTGCCATCAGTATGATGTCTGCACCACCTGCAACTGCCTCATAATATCCGGTCATGTCCGGATGTTCGGTGATAAAACCTTCAAGTCCGAAATATTCGGTTATTGCAAGCAGGGATGCTGAGAAGTTACCAATGATGCCGTTGCCGGCAGTGATGGGAACAATTCCCACTTTCTGGTTTCCGGGTTTTGTGCTATAGACTTCTTCACATATCTGTGAGATGTCCTTTCCGGTTGCTCCTTTTATAATATCATTGTTCGCGTTAAGCTTGTTCAGCAGGTCTTCCAGGTCTTCAGGTGTCAATAATGCCATAGTAATCACTTCTTATAATCCGTAATGTGTTCCGATATGTGCAATTCCTCTGTTGCGTGCCATTTGTGTTGCATCTTCATCGATGCCCTTTGAGATGAGGGTGAATACAGTGTCCTTACCTTCACTCCTGAAGATCTCCAGTCCATCCTCTTCATGATATATGTCATATGAGTCTCCCATTGACAGTACATGTTCCCCAACGGAAACAAGTTCTCCATCCTTCAGTAATAGGTGCTCAAAGATACAGTATCCTTTTTCAGGTGCCCTCTCTATCTCATCAATGCCTTCGTTGAATGCCTTCATAAGCATTTCAACAAGGTTGATGCCGCTTGAATGGTATACGGCGGTCGGTGTCTGGCTGGGGAACCTGGCATCTATCTCCAGGACCTTAAGTCCCCTTTCGGAGGCAATTGCCTCTACATCCATGATGCCTTTCAGGTTGAGATTCGCAGCCAATGCGTATGATATGTTCCTGAATTCAGGGTCGTGGTCTACAGGTGTTATCATGTGACAATCATAGGTGTCATCGATGTGCACCTTCGTTTCCTTCACCACTGCAAAATGCTCTCCGTCCCCGATTATCTCCAGTGATACAACATCACCTTCAAGATACTCCTCGATCATCATGGAAGGGTCAAGCCCTTCGAGCTCACTGTCATCGTAGATTATCTTTGTCCCGATGCTGCTGCTCTCGCATGGAGGCTTGATAAAATAAGGCGGTTGTGATGGTTTATCGTCCGGGGTCGGTACTCCGATGGAAACAAAGTATTCCTTGGACCTTTTCTTGTCCATGCTGATGTGGTATGCATCAAAATCAAAAAGAACGGGGCATTCCAGCTTAGTGCTGATGTCCCGAATAAAATCAAGGGTCCCAATGTTCTCATTGACCGGAATTATGGCATCTACATCCTTTGAGATGTCGATGAAACGGTCAGGGTCCTGAGTTATGTCAAAACAGTGGAACTCGTCAACAACATTGCGTATAAGTGGCTTCCTGTTCCTGTCTATCAGGACAACATCCATCCCCGCTTTCCTGGCAAGATAGCTCACTTCGAAGCCCTGAAGCTTCCCTCCTATCAAACATATCGTCGTCATCCTATCGCCCCAACAACTTCTCGAACTCGCTTTGTTCTGCAGGCTCCATACCCATTGTTTTCAGTCTGGCGACGACGCTCTTTACATCCCTGTCCCTTTCAGCGTGTTCCCTGTCATAGTTGACAACACCCTCAAGGGATGAATTGGAAGATATGATCGATGTGACTACGTTTGCTCCGGCGTTAAGCCTGTGGACCATCCCATCGATCCCTTCAAGGTCGAGTGATGCCGGAATAAGCTTCTCCGGATATAGAAGACGAAGTATCGAGATGATCTTCAGTTCAGAGGCACAATCTCTTATTTCCTTTCCTTCCAGTGGCGTTCCCTGCTGTGGCAGGAATGTCATCACACGCACCATGTCCGGATTAGAGGTTGCCAGTCCTCTCAGTGATATTATGGTGGACTCCATATCAGGTTCCACTTCTGTGAGCATACCGTCCTCGACACAGTATCCCAGCTTCTTTGCATGGTTCCTTGAATTGATCCTGCCTTCGAATGACTGGTCGACCCTCAACTGTTTGTAGAGTTCCATGTCATAGGTTTCCTGATACAGCGCAAGGAAGTTGGCCCCGTTGTTCTTTAAAAGTTCGAGAGTATCGTCATCAACAACTCCCGGGGATACCATGATCGGCTTTCCGACCTCTTCCTTTACAAGCCTCACGATCTCAGCAAGTCTCTCCGGCTTGTTGTGGAAGTACGGGTCTTCGCCCATTGTCAGGTCCACCATATGTACGTCTTCGGTCTTTATGACCTGGCAGATCTGCCTGATATCCTCATTGCTGAGGCGGTATCTTTCAATGTCATTGGAGTTCCTGTAGTAACAGAAAGCACATTTGTTCTTGCAGTGTGTGGAGAAGTACACAAAGCTGTACATGAACACCTTGTTTCCGAAGAAATGGTCCCTTATACGGCGTGCCACATAATGCAGTTTATCAATTATCTCAGGACTTTCTGTTTCAAGAAGGCTCCTGATATCATCATCGGACAACTGTGACCCGGCTATGATCTGGTCTGCATAGCTATCCAGGTCCTTATTATCCATGTTCTCAAACAAGATATTCACCTCATAAGTTGGTAATGATTCCGTTGTAGTACAGTTCGGACCTGCTTGCACGGCGTATGTTGGAATAGTCGTGCTTTACCTTGAGCAGTCTTTCCAGTCCGAAACCTGCACCTATCCATGGTTTGTTGACTCCCCATTCCCTGTCAAGGGGGATAGGTCCGACAACTGCTGAGGAAAGTTCCAGGTCACCATGCATTACATCGATTGTGTCTCCGTAGACCATGCAATCATCCGCTTCGATCTGGTATTCTATGCCAAGGTACTCAAGTAACTCATGTATGATGCCTTCAAGCTCTTCCCTTGTGCAGTTGGATCCCATCTGGCAGAAGTTCAGCATCGTGAACTCTTGAAGGTGGCTGCTTCCGTCGGACTCTTTGCGGTAACATGGTCCGATCTCGAATATCCTTATGGGGTCGGGGAGCACTTTGTCCAGCTTGCGCAGGTAGTTGTACAGTCCTGGTGCCAGCATCGGCCTCAGGCACATGTTTTCTCCCACACGGAATAGCTTGTAGTTTTCGTCATCCTTGTCGATACCCATTCTTTCGACATATTCGAATGGTATCATTATCGGGGACTTTATCTCAAGGAATCCTCTTTCAACAAAGAACTCGGTGATTGTCCTTTCAAGTTTGCCAAGGCGGTCTTCCCTGTCCTCTTCATACATCTTCCTGAGGTCTTTGCGCCGCCTTTCGAGTAGTTCTTTCTCAAGGTCCTTGAATTCGGGCAGATCTCCCTGCACCGGTATCCTGTCCTCAGGCGCCATCAATGTCTTAAGCCTCTCGATCTGGGAAGGTGAATATTTCACTTCCGGTTTTTTGTCCTTTTCAACTTTTGGCTCAGTGGCGGCAGGCTTTGCCTCACTTACTGGCGGTGGAGTTGGTGTGGACACTGAAACGGATTTAACAACAGCTTGTTTTGGCTTCCTGGGAGCAGGCTTCTTTGAGGAGAATACACTAACGGCTTGTCCTTTCTCCTTGAAGGTCTTCTTAACAAAACGATTGATCTGCTCGTCACTTGGACGACAGCGTTTGCAAGGCTTACGGTACTTATTGTTCCTGAGTGATCTTGCAGAACGGCTTGATCTGGAATTCCTTACTGTGAACCGGGCCCCACACTCGGTCTCAATATGAAGGTGATTCCTTGTGACCTCAAAGTCTTTGATCCCATGAAGTAATCCGCTTCGCGACAGCCAGACTCCGTTGAGTCCGACCAGAATATCCAGTAATTGCTTTTCCATAGGTCTAAGCTCCTATCGCGAAACACTTCATATTATCATCATCCTTTACTTGCACCCGATGTATCGTACATCAGGTTGTCATATGTTTTGATGGAAAGCCATGTCCATCTGGCGGAAACTCCGGGAATCTAACCCGGCTGAACGGATTTAGAGTCCGTTCGATCTACATGATCAAGTCTCCATGTTGTTGGGGTGTGTATATTCACCTGTTATGGATACTCTGGCTTTCCTGACATATTTGTGGCAGACATCCGGAAGATATGTCCTCCTGTGTCACCACGACACCTTCAAATTGCCGGGTTCCATATTTAAGAATTTCGGATTGGTTTTTTTCTGCGACTTTGGTTTGCAGATATTTACCGTTGGTTCCTTTAAGGACATTGGTAATGATGGGTGCCGATTTTTCCGGATGCTTTTTTAGTTTCATATGTGAGTATTGGAGTTTCTAAAGATAAATTTACATAAATTAATATAGCTTTTGTTCCTATCATAGGACGATTAATGTGACGATGAATCTGGAAGCTGAAGGTAATTTACCTCTCAAAAAACATATCATAGGTCTTGTGCCCGCATCGCATGGCGGTCTTGTACGCCAGGCATCACAGGAATACGGGATAGAAGAGTCCGATATCATAGACATGAGCGCAAGCCTGAATCCTTATGGCAGCCCGTTCGATCATCCTGAATATGGTCTTGACCTTTCTTCTTTATTTGAGGCTTCAAAGCCTGGAATGTATCACTATCCTGACAATCGCTACTTACTGTATAAGGAGGCTGCAGCAAAATTCCTTGGTGATGGGTTGAGTGCAGAGAACATCATTCCTGGGAATGGTTCATGTGAGACCATCCGACTTGTTGCAGAATGCATCCTGAGTAAAGGTGACATTGTGGGAATTCCACAGCCCACTTTTGATGAGTATGAGCAGCAGTGCAGGATCATGGGTGCGAACATCCGTTACTTCGAACACGAGGGCCTGATGGGGATCTCTGATGAGGCATTGCAGGATATAAAGATCCTATTCGTCTGTAATCCTAATAACCCAACGGGGAAACTGCTACCCAGGGATGATATACTTGCTCTTGCAGATCGCTGTGAGGCAAATGGAACTCTCCTGTTCGTTGATGAGGCGTTCATGGAGCTTGCCGACGATCCTTCGCAGAGCGTGGCCGATGTGGCAGCAACCAATGATCACGTTTTTGTACTTCGTTCACTAACCAAGAATTTCGCGATCCCTGGCATACGTCTGGGATTTGGTGTGGCATCTGAAAGAATGGCGGCTGCATTGAACACCGCAAGATTGTCCTGGAACCTTGGCTCGACCCCTGATGTTGTGGGGACGGCCCTTCTGGAGATGGAAGGCGGTTGTTACAGCAAGTATCTTGAAGAATCCCGTAGATCCATTGAAAAGGAAAGGAATTTCCTTGTGAAACGCCTGTCGGATATCTATGGCTTCAAACCTCTTCCAAGTGCCGTTAATTACGTCCTTGTTGATATCAGTCAACTTCTTATAGATTCGGTGGAGCTTACAGAAAGGCTTGCATCCCATGGCATCCTTGTAAGGGATTGCAGTTCATTTTACCTGCTTGGCAATGATTACGTCCGGATTGCAGTTCGCACCCGGGATGAGACCGATCGTTTGATCTATGCTATCGGAATGGTTCTGTCAGAGTCCGGAAAGGAATATGGTGAGGAAAAATTAAAGCATACTATCGAGTGTGCGGCATCCGGAGAACCCGCATCAAGAAATACCTGTGAATATTATCCCTGCCACTTCCAGAGGCAGGATTGCACCTTCTGTTTCTGCCCTTTCTATCCATGTGAGGAATCCCGCACAGGAGGTAAGTGGATAAATAGCACCACAGGAAGCAAGGTATGGAGTTGTGAAGAGTGTACTGTGATACACAAGAAAGATGTGGTACAGGATGTCCTGAAGATCCTGATGCGTGACAGTGAGGCAGATGATAACCTGAAGGTTGCTTGGGAAAAAGTAATTGTCCCGCGTCTTTGAAAATTTTCAGTTTTGTTTATCGGATGTATCTTTTATGATCGCTTTTAATGTGGATATCTAAAATGGATGCTATCGTAATGGCTGGTGGCCTGGCCCAGAGGTTAGGCATGGAAGAAAAAGCATGTGTTATGCTCATGGATAGGCCACTTATCAATTATCTCCTGGATTCTCTTCTTGGAGCAATTCATATCGATCGTGTGTTCGTGCAGGTTTCATCTTATTCTCCGGACACTGAAGGCTGTGTAAAGAAAAACTATCGTAACAGGGTATCTGTTCTCAGGACATCCGGGGATAATTATGTGGGCGATATGGTTGCAGCTGTCAGGGATTCCGGTAGTTCCGGTCCTGTAATGGTACTGATGCCTGATCTTCCACTGGTGACCTCTGAGCATATAGATATGATAGCCAGAGCCTATGGGGAATGTGGCTTCCCTGCTATGTCAGTGTATGTGCCTATCGGACTGTATCGCAAGCTCGGCTTGAGGCCGGGGACCGTGTTTAACAAAAAAGGTGTGATGCTCGTTCCTGTGGGTATCAATATCCTTGATTCACTGACAATAGATGAAGAGCAGGAAAATTATGATCATGTTGTTGAGATCCCCGGGGTTGCTATTAATGTCGATTCTGTGGAAAGTCTTCGCAAATGCCAGGACATGTTGTTAAAATGAGCATATTTTGATCCTGGAATCAAACCAAAGTGATTTACCATCTTCTTCTTATTTCGACTATAACTTTGAACATTGTTGGGCACAGTATCTGTTTTTATTCAACCTTATGTTCCCTTAAAGAAACCTAAATTGAATAACTTAATATATTTGCTGTTCTTTACATTATCCGATAAGCGTGTCGCACAAAAAACAAATACCTCTCAAAGATCATATTGCAGAACTTGCCTGCCCGGCTCACGGGGGCCTGATTCGTGAGATGGCCGGCCGGTATGGTATCCCGGAATCGGAAATGCTGGACCTGAGCGCCAGCCTCAATCCCCTGGGCAGCCCGTTCGAACATCCTTCCGGAGGCCTTGACCTTGATGCTATTATGGAAAAGGCGGCGAAGAGATTCGGCCAGTATCCGGACAACAGGTATCTGGAATACCGTTCTGCAGCTGTGAATTTCCTTGGTAACGGACTTTCTGTTGATAATATCGTTCCTGGCAATGGCTCCTGCGAGATCATAAGACTCGTGGCAGAAGCAGTACTGGATGAGGGGGATATCGTGCTCATTCCACACCCCACATTTGCTGAATATGAACAACAGTGCAAGGTTGCCGGAGCGGATGTACGCTACATCAGGCAGGAGGAGGTCATGGACCTTCCAGATGACGTACTTGAAAGTGCAAAGATCCTATTTGTCTGTAATCCGAATAATCCTTCGGGTAAACTGCGTTCCAGGGAGGACCTCCTGAAACTCGCGGAAAGGTGTGCATCAAAACATACACTTCTTTTCCTCGATGAAGCTTTCATTGAACTTGCTGACGATCCTTCCCAGAGCATTGCTGACGTTGTGGAGAGCAATGACCATCTTTTCATACTTCGTTCCCTGACCAAGGACTTTGCAATTCCAGGTATACGACTTGGTTTTGGCGTGGCTTCAAAGAGGCTGTCAGAAGCACTCAATACTGCAAGGCTTTCCTGGAACCTCGGATCGATCCCTGAGGAGATCGGGATTGCAGTAATGAACATGGAGGGCGGATGTGACAGCCCTTATCTTGTTCAGTCCCGTGAAGCCATTAAGAAGGACAGGGCATATCTCATAGAAAGAATTTCAAATATACGCAAGTTCATACCTATCGATACTGAAATTAACTACATTCTGGTGGACATCAGTGACTCTGCGTTTGATTCCACCGAACTGATGCAACGCCTTGCTTCCCATGGTGTGCTTATCCGGGACTGCAGTTCATTCCCGTTCATGGGCAAGGATTTCATAAGGATAGCTGTAAGGCCTAAGGAGGAAACAGACAGGCTATCCCGTGCAATAGGAAAGGTTGTTGTGGAAAAGGCAAGGGAGAATGCGAGATCGGACCTTGTCAACATGCTTGAAAGTGGTGATGTGAAGCCACAGGGTCCTAATACCGATTGTCCTTACTATCCATGTCACCATTTCCCCGGCCAGGACTGCACATTCTGCTTCTGCCCTTTTTACAAGTGTGAGGATGAGCGCACCGGTGGTAAATGGGTGGATCGCTCAAGTGGCGGAAAGGTCTGGAGTTGTGAGGACTGTGTCCTGGTACATCAGAAGGATGTTGTGGAAAAGATCCTTAATGAGCTCTCAGGCGAAGGTTCTATGGAAGATAAACTGAAAAGGTCCTGGGCTAAGGTTGTGGAGCCTCTTCTATGATCGAACTGTTTCTGGCAGACACCGATCACCTGATCTCTGTGCTTCTGCTTGCTACCGCATTTGACCTGTTGATAGGGGAACCGCCAACAGCTCTGCATCCGGTAGTTTGGATAGGCAATCTAATAGCTTTCTTCAAAAGATCAGCTCCGGCTACTCACAGGAAGCTCTACGGCGTGCTGTTCGCTCTTGTTGTGATCCTGTTCGCAGCGTCCATTGCCGGTGCTGTACTTTTCATAGCGAACCTGCCGTTCCTGCCGGGCTTTGTAGTACTTCTCATTGAAGCATATTTCCTCAAGTCCACATTTGCCATACGTCGCCTTATTGAGGCAGGTATGGAGGTCAATGCCGAGCTGGTAAAGGGCGACCTGCCTTCTGCACGTCAGAAGCTGTCCATGTACGTCAGCAGGGACACTTCACAGTTAAGCGAAGGCCAGGTGTCTTCATCCGTGATAGAGACCTGCTCGGAGAACTTCGTGGACGGCATTTTGAGCCCGCTGTTCTACTATGCGATCCTTGGACCATACGGTCTCATAGGTGCATACATCTTCAAGGCAGTAAGCACCCTTGATTCAATGGTTGGCTACATGGATGAGAAACACAGGGACCTTGGTTACTTCTCAGCAAAGACCGATGATGTGCTCAACTGGATACCTGCACGTATCTGTGTTGTTTATATTACCATTGGATCCGTGCTTGCGGGAATGATCTCAAAAGGAAAGAAACTCGACCACGGTGGTGCTATCAAATGTGCTACCAGTGACTGTCGTTCCTGTTCATCCCCGAATTCCGGCTACCCGATGGCTTCTGTGGCAGGTGTACTTGGGGTACGTCTGGAAAAACCGAACACCTATGTTATTGGCAAGGATTTTTCCCTCCCTGTGGCAGAGGACATAAAACAGGCATCTGTGGTAATTGCTGCAGCCTCTATGCTTGCGGTATTTTCGTTTGCAGTGTTAATCTATATAATATCAGCTATAATCAACTACATCTAATCATACCCAATAAGTGATCATTATGAAACTTTCAGATATAGACTCTCAGGACCTGAAGAAGGACCAGCCAAAAGAGCTGGAAGGTGAGATCACCTCCGATATCATCGATATACTGGAGGAGGAAGGTATAACCGTGGATATGCTTGTGGATACTGCTCTTGAGCTCTATGCTCCGCATCCCGGTCTGGAGACCAGGGAAATTGCAGAAGGGCGTTTCAGGAGGGAACTGGAAATAGCTGTATCTGATGCGAACCTGTGCCTTCTGATCTATTCCGGTATACTTCTGGAAAGGGAGGGTGAGAATGGCAAGCTTCCAAATATCAGCAGGAGCTCATACGAGAAAGACCTGACCTTCATAATCGCTGATGAGGTAATCGGAATGAGCATTGCCAAGTATATCAGTGGTGACAAGGGCATGTTCGAGTTTGTTCGTTTTGACAAACAGAAACCCGGTATTCTCTCAAAGCTAGGCCCGTTCATGGATGACATAATAGGTGGTCTTATCGGTGGTGTTTCAGCTAACATGTACACAAGGGGTATGGCAGATGCTGCTGAATCTGAGAAAAAACGTAAAGCTAAAGACGTAAGTGATGTGATAGCAGCATGAACAACTTTTTCCTTGCCCTTAAGACAAGTTTTGGCTTTCTTTCCACAATTCCTGTGGGAATCACCATGGAAGGCCTGGATGAGCTGGTAAAGCGTAGCTATCTGCAGACATTCGCAGGTGTGGTCCTCGGTCTTATGATCGGAGCCTTCGCATTTATCACTGAGACAGTGCTACCGGACCAGATCAGTGCGGTCCTTATCATGGCCTTCATTTACTACCTGACCGGTCTGAACCATCTTGACGGCCTGGCCGATTTCGGTGATGGTGCCACAGCACACGGTTCTCTGGAAAAGAAGATCAAAGCGCTTAAGGATGTGGCCCTTGGTATCGGTGGTGTGGGTTATGCAGTTCTTACACTGCTTGCACTCTATGCATCCATTTCTGCACTTCAGGCTGAAGCTATGTTCTTCTCCGACAATGCTGCTTTCATACTTGCAGTTTCACTGCTTGTAGCAGAGATCGGTGCCAAACAGGCAATGCTTACAATTGCTGCATTCGGTAAACCGATACATGAAGGACTTGGTTCCATGGTGATTAACAGCACTACCTTCCCAAGGTATGTGGTATCTTTCCTACTTGGTGCTGTAGCAAGTGTGCTGGCTTTCGGTTCTATCGGTGCTATCGGATACATAGCTTCTATTGTTACTGCATTTGTTATTCTGAATGTTTCAAATCGCCATTTCAAAGGTGTGAATGGGGATTGTGTTGGAACTTCCAATGAAATAGCACGTGTGATCGTGCTGATCGTAATTACTCTTGTGATAATCGCTTCCAATAACGGCTATGGAGGACTTGTTTGGACGCTGTTATAATGGCAGGTGGGCAGGGGCTTCGACTCGGCATGGGCGAGAAACCATGCGTCGAACTTCTTGGAAAGCCTCTCATAAGCTATGTGATCGATTCGCTGGAAAAAGCGTCTCATATTGATCGCATACTTGTAGCTGTATCTCCTTCAACACCTGATACTGAAGAGTTTGTAAATGAAGGGTATGGTGAGCATGTGCAGGTTGTCAATACTGCAGGTGACAACTATGTGGGAGACATGGTCTATGCGGTGGAGAGCTCCGGCATAGCTGAGCCTGTCATGATCATAATGTCTGATCTTCCTCTTGTGACACCGGAACTTCTTGATTCTATCATAGATGCATACGAGGTATGCGATAAGTCTTCCATGTCAGTGTTCATCCCTCTTTCTCTTTGCAGTGAGGTTGGTATCAGGCCGGATACGGTCTTCAACTGGAGTGGGCAGCTGATCGTTCCTGCGGGGATCAACATCCTTGATGGAAACTATATCAATGAAGAACAGGAATATCATAATTATCTGCTGGAAGATCCGGAGATCGCTCTGAACATAAATACTGCAGAGGATCTGAAGCGGTGTGAAAATATTCTTAAAAAAAGATGATTCCATTTTGACATTTGTGGGGATTAAATATGGTAGAATATGCAACTCTGGACGATAAGAAATATTCCATGCAAACGGTAAGGCTGGTAACCGGTGACCTGGCAATTGGTACTGATCTTCACAATATTCCGGAAGAACAACTCCTCCTCTGTGAGGCAATAGATGATCCGTATCTTCTCCCATTCCTGCTGGAAAGGTTCTATATGATGGAGATCAAGGATGCAGAGCAGTTCAGGTTATGTCTTATACGGGTACAGGTGGATTCGGATATGCGTCTTAATGAGGATATCCAGAAGCATCAGCACAGGGGTTATGTTGCCCGGACCATAGAGAAGCTGATGTTCCGTGACATTTTCCTCGAGATAATAAAGGAAGAAGAAATTGGAGTGGATGGTTGATCCATGGTGCAATTTATCAGTGGATAAATCATTTTTTATATCATAACAAGGCATAGAAGAATAGATAACGCAGATGTGTAATGGGCACTTGGCTATTTGAGTAGGGAGCAAATGTATCCATTATGTCTGCAAGGATCTCATGATTCTATTTTAAAAAAATCTACATGATCTAAGTATATTATCAGGTGTAAAGATGGCTGACGAAGTAGCTCAAGAAAGGGTTAGCACTGGAATTCGTGGATTGGATGAAATGTTACATGGTGGATTTTTCAAAGGGACTGCCAATGTGGTCTCTGGTAAATCCGGTACCGGTAAGACGATCTTCGGAACCCAGTTTCTGCTGGAAGGTATCAACAAAGGCGAGACCGTGATGTGTATCATCACATCCGAGGAATCCAAGTCAATTGTGCGTGAAATGCAATCTTCTTTCGGATGGGATCTCGATGCAATGGTCGCAGAAGGCAAGCTTGTGTTTGTAGACATCACAGACCCAAGCCTTCGTCTCCAGAAGAGTGTGGAGATAGCTCCAACAGAGCTTATCAAGAGCTTCAAGAAACTTGTAGAGAGCAAGATCGAGGAAGTCAAACCCGACCGTGTCTTCATTGATTCCATTGAAGCAATGTTCCTCGCAATTGAGTCCAGCTACAAGCTGCGTACCTTGATCGACGATATCTTCGGCATCTTCAGAAGGCGCAATGTCACAGCTCTTGTGACAGTGGGTGTTATGTTCGATCTGGATGAGATGGTAGAATATGGTGCGGATTCCGTGGTCAAACTGGGCCGCGAGATTATTGGAAGCAACCTGCAGCGTACTATCTATGTAATGAAGCTCAGAGGATCCAGCACAATCAACGAAGTAAGGGTGCTCAACATCTCTGACGCCGGTATGGCTGTACTTGCACAGTCCCCATATCTTGAGAAATAATCAATTTGACAGATGAAAAGGTACCTTCAGAGGTGCCTTGTTCCTTTTCTTCTTTTTTACTTCATTGACCCGACATTCAATGTTTAAGTTGCGCTTTAACTAAAAAATATCCACCTATATATTTTACAAAAGGTACCAGTCCATGTCATTGGTGGAGTGGTCTTCATGGACTCCCACTGTACGCTGCGGGACGTTAAGAATATTGGTTATGGCATCTGAAAAGTCCTGAAGGTACTGTCGCTGGCTGAGGCTTCCATATTTAAAGCGCTTGTTCGGGTTTGCGATCTCTTCCATTGTCTTCCTGTCGGGGACGATGGTAACATCGATGCCTGATATCTCAACTGCCTTTTCCATGGCTGTCCTGAAATCACCAATGCAATATGCGATGCGATGTTTGTAATTGTCGCGTGTTTTCTCAAGGTATTTAGCAAGCCTTTCGCTTTCCATCTTGATAAAATCGCGTTTTATCTTAGCTACATTGCATTTTCCCATCATGAACTTGTAGTCCGTGAACGGATACTCAGTATCTATTTCACGCGGCGTGATCCCGCAGGTACCAAATACCACTACGTGAGCGTCCTCCGGTTCAAGTATGCCGAAGATAATGCGGTCATACATCTTGTGTGAGGGGCTGGTATGATATGGTTTCCTCATGGCACAGGGCACAAAAATGCAAAAGTCATTTACAGGTGGTTGATACTCGGTCAGCACCCACTCATTGGCACGTTTCATATCGGGGTGGTATATCAGGCGTTCTGTGTCCAGCGGCTCATTTGAACGTTCATTTTCAGGAATTATTGTTGTCAAGGGTTGAGGGATTCTGACAAACTATATATATAATTAACGACGTGATGATTATGGTTTTGCATAAACTGTACAACAGTGATTCGGAAGTTTCATGAAATTACAAGTGGTGAATGATGACAGCGACAATCCGTGAAATGCTAAGGGCAAACTGTGAATGCGAAGATGTGGCAAAGTGTGTACTTGGCCTGAAGGCTCTGGATATGGATGCATACAAGTGCTTGCTTTCCAACGGGCCCATGACTGCCGAAAACCTCGGAGAGCATCTTAACAGGGAACGCAGTACTGCATACCGTTCATTACAGAACCTTATCTCATGCGGCCTCGTCTATCGTGAGACCAAGACCATCGATATTGGTGGATACTTCTATGAGTATGTTGCCATTGATCCTGTAAGGGTCAAGGAAATGCTTAAAAACAGCATAGAAGAGTGGTACACAAAGGTCACAGGTCTTGTTGAGAATATTGACAAAGAGCTCCTTGGTGAGTAACTTTCTCTTCTCAATGGTTATTTTATTTTAGAAAAGGTCCATTTCCGAAAAGTGGGTCCTTTATAGTTTAACTTTAAATTATAGTCCCTATCATGCTGTTATGTCGGATGATGGTTAAGCTGCTTTTTTGAAAATCAGTTGAATGAATAGATCATGAGATGTGATCTCATAATCCATCTACAAATGTACTGATCCTGTCAAGAGCTTCCTTGATGTCTTCCCTTGATGCTGCGTAAGCACAGCGGAGGTGTCCTGCTCCTGTATCGCCAAAGATATCTCCAGGAATGGTGACGACGTTCTGCTCGTGGAGCAACCTTTCTGCAAATTCGTCAGCTGTAAGTCCTGTGCTCTTGATGGATGGGAATGCATAGAATGCTCCTCTTGGGTTGAAGCAGTCCAGTCCCAGGTCGTTCAACCCGCCTACAATGAGCTTCCTGCGACGGTCGTATTCACGTACCATTTTCCCGACCTCTTCCTCACCGTTGCGAAGTGCTTCGATAGCACCAACCTGGGCGGTTATTGGAGCACAGAGCATTGAATACTGGTGGATCAGCATCATTGAATTGATTATCTCGGGTGCTGCCATTGCATATGCCATCCTGAATCCGGTCATTGAGTATGCCTTTGAGAATCCATTCAGCATAATGGTCCGGTCACGCATTCCTTCCAGGGCTGAAAAACATGTGTGTGTACCTTCATAGGTAAGCCTCTCATAGACATCGTCTGATATCATCATTATATCGTGTTCGACGATGACGTCTGCAATGGCTTCCAGCTCGTCCTTTCCTATTGTGGCACCGGTGGGATTATTTGGATAGTTTATGATCACTGCTTTTGTCTTGTCAGTAATGGCCGCTTCGATCTCTGCTGCTGTGATCTTGAAGTCATTCTCTCCTCTTGCACCGATAGTCACGGGAACTCCGCCTGCAAATATTACGGATGGTACATAGGCAACATATGATGGCTGGACCACGATGATCTCATCGCCGGGATTGGTGATGGCCCTTATTGCAAGGTCGAGTGCTTCACTAACTCCGGTTGTGACAAGGATCTCCTCTTCCGGGTTGTAATAAACTCCGTGTCTCTTCACATATGATCTTGAGATCTCTTCACGAAGTTCTATGAGCCCATAGTTGGATGTGTATGAGGTCTCTCCGTGTTCAATGGAATGTATGCACGCCTCACGGATATGCCATGGTGTAACATAATCAGGTTCTCCAACTCCAAGGGAGATGACATCCTCACTTCCTGACGCCATGTCAAAGAACTTTCGGATACCTGATGGCGGTACTTTTTGCATACTGTTCGATATAAACCGGGAGGGGTTGCATTGTGTTCTCAAGATATATGCCTCCTTTAATAATGGGGAAAGCAGTGGTTAAGAAAAACAAATTATGGGGAGACTGCAAGTCTCTTGACCTGGTCTGGTTCGTCCAGGATCAGCCCGTTCTCTTTGTAGGTCTTCAGAACAAAGTGGGTGGCAGTGCTCTGGACCTGATCCAGGGTCGCTATCTTCTCCGCTACGAAAAAGGCGACCTGTTTCATGGAATTGCCGCGCACTGTTATAGAAATGTCATGTTCTCCGGAAAGCAGCCTTACTGAGCGCACTTCCGGGAACTTGTATAGCCTCTCGGCAATTGCCTGGTATCCCAGTTTCCGTTCCAGCTGGACCTTAAGTTCAATGATGGCGTACACGTAGTTCTCGCCTGCAAGTTCCCAGTCGATGATCGTCTTGTACTGGCGAATGATCTTCGCTTTCTCAAGATATTCGATCTTCTGTTCTACTTCCTCAACGGTCATGCCGGTGAGTGCTGCGATCTCTTCTGGTACGATCCTTGCATCTTCTTCAAGGATCTCCAGTATGTTGCGTGTTTGCTCATCCATACCTGAAACGTCCCGGGATTAAAAAAGATGATCAAGTAAATATTTACTCGATCAGTACAGCGTTGACCACGCCATCCTGTCCAGGACGGCTTGTGACGACAGCATTGCCGATTGCGGTCTTGATAACTGCACCTTTTGTGATGGTGTTACGCCTGACGTAGTGCTCGTTTGCGGTGTTGTCAACAACTGTCTCGATAGCTGAGATGACTGTCTTGCCATCGGATGGGTTTGTGACGTTTGCAATGTTTGCCTGAAGGAGCCTTACTTTCCTGTTTCCGCCACGTGTTGCGATGTTCTTCCTCTTTGTGTCAGCAACGTGTGTTTCTGCAGGCTCACGTCCAAGTTCATATTTCCTCTTACCACGTGATGATTTGATCTTTGCTCCTGTGTATTTCCTTTTAGATCTTCCCTGAAATTGCATAATTTGTCCTCTTATTTATTATTAGTAGAATGAATCTCTAGCATATATAATCGGTTAATGGACTTCCTTTACTAATAGGATTCTATATGAACTTTTCGAGCCGCTAACCTTTGCCCTGTATTCCCCGGAAGTACAAATGTGATAAGTGATAAATAATTCTAATGTATAATAATTAATACATGCTTCTTGTAACATTTTTAGGGACCGGCGGGTCTTTGCCTACAAAGAACCGCAATCCATCAGCCATCATGGTAAACAGGGACGGCGAACTTATCATGTTCGACTGCGGCGAAGGTGCCCAGCAGCAGATGATGAGAGCAAAGACCGGCATGATGAACCTCTCTTCGATATTCATCACTCACTTCCACGCAGACCATATCCTGGGGATACCGGGGCTTGTACAGACAATGTCCT
The DNA here is from genome assembly GCF_038432375.1 of Methanococcoides sp. LMO-2. Taxonomy (NCBI): domain Archaea; kingdom Methanobacteriati; phylum Methanobacteriota; class Methanomicrobia; order Methanosarcinales; family Methanosarcinaceae; genus Methanococcoides; species Methanococcoides cohabitans. The sequence goes on along the minus strand of NZ_JBCAUS010000006.1, from coordinate 198,174 downwards.
TCCAGGGCAGGACCGAACCTCTCACCATATATGGTCCTGAGTGGGTGGAAGAGTTCGTAAAGTTGCTATCAGCTCTGGGTTACTACAAGCTGAAGTTCGAAATAAGGGCTGCCAGGATGGAGCGCGGGGATGTTGTAAGGATGGACGGCTATTCCGTTGTTGCCCTGCAGACACAGCATAATGTACGCAGTATAGGTTATGCGCTGGTGGAGGATCCGCGCCCGGGAAGGTTCGACCGCAAAAAAGCTATGGAACTTGGAGTTCCTGTGGGTCCTTTATTCTCAAAGCTTCACAAAGGCGAGGATGTGGAAGTTGATGGCAGGACCATAAGGTCAGAGGACGTGGTGGGTGAACCACGGCCCGGAAGGACCATCATCTACACCGGTGATACAAGGCCCTGCAAGGATGTCCTGGAAGCAAGCGAGAACGCTGACCTTCTGATACATGACGGCACACTTGCAGACGAAAAGCTGGAATGGGCAAAAGAAGCAATGCACTCCACAGCAGGTGAGGCTGCAGCACTGGCAAAGGAGGCCGGTGTAAAACAGCTGGTGCTCACGCATATAAGTTCAAGGTATTCGGATGACGTAACTCCTCTTATGAACGATGCAAAAGCAATATTCGAGGGTGTGATCATCGCAGAAGACCTGATGTCCATCGAGGTTCCCCTTAGGGATGAATAAAGTTTCATTCCTTTCATTTTCTTTAGTGCATAACTTTTTTAAGTTCAGGCAGCCAAACTATTAATTGTAATAGTTGGTGGTGCAATGTTACATGAGCGACGTACTGGTAAGTCCGGAACATTTGATGGAAAGCATGTCATTGATCCCTATCACATAAGTGAGTTCAATGATGTGATCATGAAAATCGCTTCCCTGAAGGATAAAGATGCCCAGATATCCCGGGGGATCGATAAGATGACCGCAAAGGTCTGCAACACTGCTATACGGCTTGCACAGGAGGACCATGAGATCCCTTTGAACCGTATAGACCAGGCCATAGCAATGAACTTTGCAAGGTCTGAGCAGGTTGAGCATGACATCAACAGGATAATCTCTGAAAAACTGAACCTCGGCCAGATGTTCAGATACCCTGAAACTTTCCATTATGACCAGACAAGGAAGAAAGACCTGATCCCGCGTGAGGTTCCTGCTGATAAGAAGATCGGCATCAATATAAATTATGCAATGGAGGCACTCTATGCACAGGAGAACTCCGGGGAGATGTGGCACATTATCATCAATCATGAATGGTTCGAGCTAAGCACTGAACCTGTCTTTGAACTGGTGCCCGAGATGCTCCCGCCAAATTCTGAATATGGTAGTACAGTAGGGGTTGTAAACATCCTGAGTTTCTTTGATATGGGTGCAATTCACAGGGAATGGCCCGGCCTGGTAGACCTTTTTGATCCGGCTTGTGTCGCTACGTTAATGGAACACGCTGTTTCAGAACTGGAGGTTCCGGATGAGGATGGCATCGTTCACAATTATGGCATCGAATGGCTTGATGTATAATTGCCGGATGAACTAATGAACTTCTTATCTGCTGATATGTTGGTAATGAGTGGATTGTCAGGTTAACCGGCCGATAGAACGGGCTGATCGAATTAAATGATGTAATTTCGGGTTAAATAAAAGAAGAAACAGGAAAGACGAATGTCTTTCTATTCTCAGAGTATCGTCCAGTCAAGTTCTTTATCGTCCTCATCGTAGAGGTGAACTTCCATGGACATCTCTTCTATTCCGTAAGGTAACTCCTTTATGCCGATGTAGAGCGAATCTCCGATGGCAACATTGAAGCCTTCTGCTTTCACCTTTGCAAAGTAGACCCTGCCGCCGGAATCGATATCCTCAACTGTAACTCCTTTCCATTGTTTAAGGTTATCAATTATGTTCACTACTCTGCATTCGAACCTGTCATTTTCACTGATGGTTGTCATAATATCACATTTCAACTATTAGGATTAAGCTTCCATTTTTCATATATAAAGTCGATTCAGTGCACCGGTGTCTTCTTTTTTCACCAGTCTGGATATTGCAGTCTCGAAGAGTTCCTGCCCGACCTCTTCCCTGTCATCTATTATCGCCTGGTGGAGCGCGTTCTTGAGTACTTTTTCCACGATATCCCTTCCTGAGAGTCCTGCTGTGAGCTTTGCGAGTTTTTGAAGGTCGATGTCTCCGGCAGGAAGCGGGAATGTACTGATGTTCTGTTCGATTATCCTGTGGCGGTCCTGCTCATCAGGTAATATGAACTCGATCTCTTCCTCGAAACGGCTTCTTACAGCAGCATCAAGGCTGTCCACACGGTTGGTAGCTCCGATTGTGCAGACTCCCTGGCGCTCCACGATACCGTCCATCTCGGTAAGGAGTGCATTCACGATCTCTGCAACATCTCCCCTGAGCTCCTGGAATCTCCTGTCCAGGGCGATGGCATCCAGCTCATCGATGAAGATTATGCATGGCTGCATCTCTTCAGCTTTGTCATAAAGCTGGTGGATCTGGCGTGCGCCCTCTCCTACGAACTCTCCAATGAGCTGTGTGGCCTTTATGGGTAGAAGCGGTACTTCTGTCTTGTTCGCAAGGGCCTTTGCAAGCATCGTCTTTCCGGTCCCCGATGGCCCGAAGAACAGCACATTGCGTGGTGCCCATTTGCCAAACCTTTCCGGTTCTTCAAGGAATCGTTCGATCAGCTTGCATTTGCGGCGTGCATTAGTCTGCCCGATGACGTCCTCAAATGTAATGCCTGTGGAGGATTCAGCTGCGATGGGGGCCTTTTCATCTTCATTGACGATTATGGTCGTTTCCATTCCGATGACCGACTCCGGTGGTTCTACATCGATAACTTTGTAGGCAAAGTCAGGATACATCCGGTGGTCGAAAAGATACTCGCCTTTGCGAGCCATGAATCCCTTCCATTGCTTTCTTGCATACTGTTCGAAGATATCTGGGTCCTCGATCTCCGGATACTCGTCAAGCATGCTGCTAAGTGGATATCCTTTCGGTTTTAGTATGACTATATCTGCGGTGGAATCCGATGGGTCTATATTCTCTTCCCGGTTTCGCTTTTGGTTTGTCTTCTGGGCAGATCTGACTATTTTATCAACTCTTTTTCGTCTTACAATTGGATATTTGCAGATGATCTGATTTAATATATTTCCTGTGAGGTATCTCCATGAAAAGTTCATGTTGATCTATTATAGGGGCTATATATTATCTTAGAAAGACCACTAATTACATTTCGGTATATGACCTTAACGGGATAATTATTATATATTGACTCGTGACATATCTTAAGGATAAGTTATAGTCCTGCAAAATATGTTTTATTCTGTACCTTTCTGTGTACATGATGTTTGCCTGTCAGTGACTTGTCCTCTGTGGACAAGAGCTCACATGATGCTCTAAAAAAGTAAATTTGTCTATATGGCGTCTATGAAAAAGTGATAATTATGAGTAATATCCTGGTGGTGGAAGATAATCCCATGAATATGGAATTGACCGTGGTCCTGCTGGAATCATGGGGCCATAAGGTGGGACAGGCAGAAGATGGGGCTCAGGCCCTTGATGAAGTAAGAAAGGGCAATTATGATCTCATACTTCTGGATATGCAGCTTCCACGCATGGATGGACTTGAGGTTCTGGAGCACCTGCTGGACGACCCGGAAACCGCTGATATACCTGTGGTGGCCCTGACAGCACATTCAATGACCGGTGATGGCCGAAAATATCTGGATGCCGGATGTACGGGATACATTTCCAAACCTATCAATGTTCCCCGGTTCAGAGAACAGATAGATGAATACATGAATGCTTCTGCTTAATACTTATTTTATTTCGGGTGTGAAATATGACTGGTGGTACACTTCCAAAGATACTCATTGTTGATGACGAACCTCTGAATGTAGAACTGATGGAGGTCTATCTTTCCGGGGATTATGATGTTGTCTGTGCTTATGGTGGGGCAGAAGGACTTGAAAAGATAAGGACTGAGGATATAGATCTTGTCCTTCTGGATGTAATGATGCCGGATTTAAGTGGGTTTGATGTTTGTAAAGCCCTGAAAAGTGATCCTCTTTACCAGTTCATTCCTGTCGTCATGGTGACTGCCCTTTCCGGAAAGAATGACAAGATAATGAGTATTGAAGCCGGGGCGGATGATTTCCTTTCAAAACCCGTTGACAGGCTTGAACTGGAAACGAGAGTAAAGTCTCTCATAAAGATAAAACAATTGCATAACAGCCTTGTAGCGGAGCGCGATCAGGCACAGAACTATCTTGATGTTGCAGGTGCGATCCTTCTGGCGCTGGATAAGGATCAGAATGTAACCCTTGTTAACAGGAAAGGCTGTGAGGTACTTGGCAGAAATGAGGAGGATGTCCTTGGAAAGAATTGGTTTGATTCCTTCCTTCCGGAAAAGGATCTGGAATCTGCAAAAACTATGTTCTCCAGGATTCTCAATGGTGACATTGGTACATTTGAATACTGTGAAAATCCCCTCATTAATGCTGATGGGGAAGAAAGACTGATAAGCTGGCACAATTCCCTTCTTACAGATAAGAATGGGGATGTAACAGGTATTCTTACCTCCGGTGAGGATATCACGGAACGCATGAGGACTGAGATCGCACTGAAAGAATATGCAGAAGAGCTTGAGCATTCTAATGAACTGAAGGATCTCTTCATCGATATAATCAGGCATGACCTGATGAACCCGGCAGGTGCTGTAAAAGGTTTTACCGATATTCTCATAAAAAGGGGTAAACTTCAGGAAGATGATCTTCGTATGCTCCAGTCAATAAAGCGTACTAATGATAAGCTGATCACCATGATAAGCAGTGCAGCAACTTTTGCAAAGGTTGAGTCTGTTTCTGAAGTTCGATTGAAGCCCATGGACCTGGCTGAGGTTCTGGGGAATGTTGTTCAAACCCTTGAACCACAAATGGAAGAGAATTCCATCGAATTAAATATGGAATTTGATGGCTCCTTTTCTGTACTTGCAGACCCTATGATCGAACAGGTCTTTGTGAACCTCGTATCAAATGCAATTAAGTATAGCCCCCAGGGAACCCTTGTTAGTCTGGGAATAGATGACCTTGGAAATGAATGGAAGGTCAGGGTAATGGACCAGGGTTTTGGTATCCTTGATGGGGACAAAGAACTTGTCTTTGAACGTTTCAAGAGGCTGGATAAAGGGAATATCAAAGGTACAGGACTTGGTCTTGCTATTGTGAAGAGGATCGTCGAGCTTCATGAGGGTAAGGTGGGTGTTGCTGATAACCCGGAAGGTCAGGGCAGCATGTTCTGGGTAACCCTGAAAAAGCCATAACTTTTATTCCTACTTACTTTCCTTCTTTTTCCATTGATTCTATTTTATTTTAGGGATATTTTTTCTTCAAAGTATCCGTTTTGTACAGTCTCTTTGCCGGTTCCAATAACTTTAAGATACATGTATCCAATGACCACTTGGATTTTAATTATCATGAGGCAGTAATATGAAACTCGATGAGGTCACAATTTCAAGAGCGATAATAGATGAGTTCTCTAAAGTATTCCTTGATTATACGGAAGTAGATGTGGCGCTTGTAGGCGGTGGGCCTGCAAACCTGGTCGCTGCGAAGTATCTTGCAGAGGCAGGGTTAAAAACAGTCATCTATGAGAAGAAATTGTCTGTCGGTGGAGGTATGTGGGCCGGTGGAATGATGTTCCCACGTATCGTTGTGCAGGAAGAAGCACGTCATATTCTGGATGAGTTTGGTATTGATTACCATGAATATGAAGAAGGTTATTACATAGCCAATTCCGTTGAGTCCGTTGGTAAGCTTATCAGTGGTGCAACAAGTGCAGGAGCCGAGATATTCAACCTTGTAAACGTTGAGGATGTTATGATCAGGGACAACGATGAGGTATGCGGACTTGTCATCAACTGGACTGCTGTGGAGATCGGTAGACTCCATGTTGACCCGCTGGCAATACGTGCCAAAGTTGTTGTCGATGGGACAGGCCATGAGGCAGCTGTCTGTAACACAGTGCAGCGCAAGGTTCCTGGTGCAAAGCTGGGCGAACTTGGTGTAGTAGGCGAGAAGCCAATGTGGGCAGATGTTGGAGAGCGCATGCTTGTGGATACCACAAAGGAAGTTTATCCAAATCTCTATGTTGATGGTATGGCAGCTAACGCCGTGGCTGGTGCTCCACGTATGGGTCCGGTATTTGGTGGAATGCTTATCTCAGGTAAACAGGTTGCCGATCTTATAATTGAAAGGCTGAAATAAACCCTCAATGTCCGTTTTTGAGCCAAAAAGTTTATCTAACAAAAGTACTAGTATAAGGTGCTTCGTCTGAAGCACCCTATTTTCCGTGCCGGGGTAGGGTAGCGGTTATCCTGTAGCCCTGTGGAGGCTACGATCCGAGTTCGACTCTCGGTCCCGGCCCCATTCCTTTTACAATCATCAATTTCTGTTCTAAAAATTCATTGACCTTAAGGTATGGTAAATGGTTATTTCTGCATCAGTTCATCTGCTTTTAATTCTATGTATGTGCTACATTTTGAAGAACAGAGTACAGATCGTGACCACTGGTCAATAAGGCTGAGTGAATAAAAATTAAAAAAGAAATAATGCGGCTTATATCAGGCCGCGCTCATACTTCGAATGCCCTGTCAAACTCAGGGTATAGTTCGGAACTATCTGCGAGTTCCTCGAAAGCATCATGTCTTGGACTTACTATCACAACATGTGCAGGGGGGTGGATCTTCCTTAACTTACTGATCGCAGCACCTGCATTTGTGTCAAGTTCCACAAGGGCCGCAGAATTGCATTTTGCTTTTAAGGGTACCCCTGAAACGCTTACAAGAAGCTGGTCTGCATAAGATGGTTCGATCCTTTTCGGATTAGATCCGAATTTCATACTCCCATAGTGTTCTAGATCGTGCAAAGCTATTTTAATTTTATTCGGGTCCTCTGCCCGAATCACCGCAAAAGATTTCATTTTTTGTCCCCACATAAACTTGATTGAAGTTTAATAAAATGAATACAGTCATCCAGATATATCAACCTTTGTATATTGTTCTTTATTTTCGAAAGTCGAAATTAAAAAAGAAAGCTGGCTTTATTTGCCCAGCTCCTTTGACCTTTCGGAAGACGCGATGACAGCGTTCATGAAAGCAGCTCTTACTCCGCTTTCTTCAAGTGTATGTATTCCACGAATTGTGGTTCCTGCGGGGGAGGTAACCATATCCTTAAGCTCCCCTGGGTGCATTCCTGTCTCAAGGACCATCTTTGCAGCTCCAAGGACTGTCTGTGCGGCAAGTGTGATCGCGCTTGCACGGTCAAGTCCTTCATGGACCGCACCATCTGCCATTGCCTCGATAACAGGGAATATGTATGCAGGACCACTGCCAGAGAGGCCGGTGACCGCATCCATGAGCTTTTCTGGGATCTGGATCGCACTTCCAAGGGACCTGAAGATCGCAAGGGCGACCTCTGCATCCTCTGCGGTAGCATTGGTACCTGTACAGATAGCTGATGCAGCTTCGGCTACAGTTGCAGCGATATTTGGCATTACCCTTATGACCCTTGCATCGCTGTTGAGCTCATCCTCAATAGCTGCGACAGGGACTCCTGCTGCAATTGATATCACAAGTTTGTCGGATGTGATGTCATCCTTGATCTGTGCTAGTATGTCCTTAAGTATCTGGGGTTTAATTGCAAGAACAACAATATCGGAGTTCATTATGGTACTGGCATTTTCGGTGGAAACGTTGATGCCAAGTTCCTTGTTAAGTCTCTCAAGAGCAGGTTCGTAGACATCGCTTGCATAGATGCTGATCTCGCTGTGTGCTCCGAGAATTCCCCTGATAAGGGACTCTCCCATTTTTCCTGTGCCTATGAATCCGATCTTCCTGTCTGTAAGCTGCATGTTTTTTCCTTTTCCTGTATGGATATTAATGATTTAAACCGGGTCGATAAAAAAAGAAGGATCATTTAATGAATGATCCGTTTCGTCCTCTTATTTTCTCTTGATCGTAACGATATCGCCGAGTGTGGTTCCCTTGTTAAGGCGGTCAGCACTCCAATCGCTTTCGCCAACGCGTTCTGTAAGTTGGATGTTCAGCGCTTTTTCGATCTTCTTTCTGACTGAATCTTCCGGGACGATCTCTCCACGTTCGATCTTCTTGATAAGTGATGCCTTTTCCTTTATCTTTGTGGCAAGCACTTCCTGGGTCCATCCACGTTTTTCACGGGCCTCATGTATGATCTTCTCGTATTCATCGACAAGTTCGTCGCTAAGTTCTGCGAAAGGATCACGCCTCTGACCTGTTCTTTTTGGAACATTTCTTTTTGTTTGAGGTGACACAGGCGATATCTTCCTGGAAACAGGTGAACGGGCTTTTACTGCCGTTCCATATTGTGCGCATTTGCTGCACACCTTAAGCTGGCTTCCATCAATTGTGACTTCTATTGCCTGTCCTCTGATCTCTGTGCCACATATTTCGCATTGCATCTGGTATCATCTCTTGAAGTGTCTTTGCATTGCTCTTTACGAAAGGGCTATATATCGTTTCTACTTAAATATTATTCGGAACTATGAGCGAAACAATAGATGAAGAACCAGGAAATAACAATTATGGTTTCCATGGAATTGTCAATAATTCCGGTGAATACACCACCGGGAGCGATGAGGACTTCTCTAAGTATCTTCTGGACCGAATGAAACAGCTTGAATCACGCAACACTATGCTCAAAGAGCAATGTGGGCAGATCGAGTCTGAAAAGCGTTTCATGGAATCCCAGAAGCTCAAGTATGAGCGCGAGTCACAGAGGCTGCAGTCAGAGCTGGATCGGTTAAAATCCGTGCCCCTGGTAGTTGCGAACGTAGTTGATGTTTTTGATGACGGCAGGGTCCTGATAAGAAGCAGCACCGGCCCACAATTCCTTGTGAAGGCCTCCCCGGAACTCGATGAAGATCTTCTTATTCCCGGTTCAAGGGTTGGCCTTAACCAGCAGACATTGGCGGTCGTTGATGTCATCCCGGTGTCCGATGAGCCTGTGATCTCCGCCATGGAAGTTATCGAGTCCCAGGAAGTGGACTATTCCCAGATAGGCGGGCTTGATGACCAGATTCGGGAAGTCAGTGAATCCGTGGAGTTGCCGCTTACAAGACCCGAATCCTTTGTACGCATAGGTATCTCTCCGCCAAAGGGCGTTATGCTATATGGTCCTCCGGGGACGGGTAAGACACTGCTTGCAAAGGCGGTGGCGCACAGGACGAATGCCACTTTCATAAGGGTAGTAGGTTCCGAACTTGTCCAGAAGTATATCGGAGATGGTGCAAAACTTGTCCGGGATATATTTGAGATGGCAAGAAAGAAGGCACCTTCGATCATATTCATCGATGAGCTGGATGCAATCGCAGCCACAAGGTTAAATGATACCAACGGCGCGGACCGTGAGGTACAGCGAACCCTGATGCAGTTGCTTGCCGAGATGGACGGTTTTGATAATCGGGGTGATATTCGCATAATAGCCGCAACCAACCGCCCGGATGTCCTTGATCCGGCGATCATCCGCCCGGGAAGGTTTGACCGTGTGATAGAGATCCCGCTTCCTGACCAGAGTGGCCGTGAGTGCATATTCCACATTCATACTGACCGCCTCTCCATTGATGACGATGTTGATCTTGCAAAGCTGGCAAAGCTCACCGAAGGTGCAAGCGGTGCGGATATCGGTGCTATTGTTATGGAGGCCGGTATGTTCGCTGTTCGCCAGAACAATGACAGCATCAGCATGTCCAATCTGGTTGAAGCAGTGGACAAGGTCATCTCAGCACCGGATATCATACATGACCCGTCGCTCCAGATGTTCTCATAAAAATTCATATCGGTCGTGTGAGTTTGGTCTTTCATATCAAACCTGAGATCAGGATCCTTGGTATCGATGATTCTGCACTGATACGTGACAACATACTCATAGTCGGAGCTTTCTTCCGGGGCGGTCTGTGGCTGGACGGGGTAATGCGGTCAGAGATCACCCGGGATGGTATGGATGCTACTGATCGAATAATTGATATGGTGACCTCCAGCAAGCATTATGGCCAGATAAGGGTCATCATGTTGGATGGTGTAACTTACGGTGGTTTCAATCCAGTGGACATTGTAAGGCTTAATGAGGAAACCGGAATTCCGGTGATCGTTCTCATGCGTGAGCTCCCGGACTTTGAAAAAATAAAGACGGCACTGCATCATCTGCCTGAGGCCGATAAACGGATGGAGATGATGCTGCGTGCAGGACGTGTCATTAAAACAATATCAAAAGATGCCTCAAATCCTGTTTTCATTCAGTGTGCAGGAATCGATGTATGTCTGGCATGCGATATAGTTCGTCTGTCCTCCACAAGGAGTAACATACCCGAACCATTGCGCGTTGCCCATTTGATCTCCACCGGCATCATTTGTGGTGAGTCAAGGGGAAAGGCCTGATCATCAGGCCTTGAATTTTTCTACCAGTTCCACACCTTCGTTCATGAGCTGTTCAGCTCTCTCTTTTGTCTTTGTTTCTGCGAATATGCGGATAATGGGTTCTGTTCCTGATGGCCTGATGAGAAGCCAGCCGTCCTCATGCCAGATCTTGACCCCATCGGTGGTATCAACTTCGTGCTCTCCGCCCATGACGTGTTCCTTGATGCTCTCCATGGCTTCCTTAAGGTTGCTGCAGTGGACCTTTGTCTTTGAGTTGAAGTATTCAGGAACGCTTTTCACAAGGGATGAGAGCGTTTTTCCTGAGGCCATGATCTCAAGCAGCTTTGCAGCTGCCATGGCGCCGTCGCGGCAGTACTGGTGCTCAGGGAAAATGAGGCCGCCATTACCCTCTCCTCCGAAGACCGCACCGGTCTCCATCATCTTTCTTGCCACATTGATCGAACCGACGGCGGTCCAGTGAAGCTCGACTTCTGCTTCCTCGGCAACGTCCAGCATGCGCTGGGAAGAACTTACCGGGGTGACGATCGGACCTTTGTTATCTTCAAGGATGTACTTTGCCATCATGGAAAGGAGCACGTCCTCATCGATGAAGTCCCCATTCTCATCAAAGAAAACCGCCCTGTCAGCGTCTCCGTCCTGTGCGACACCCATATCTGCGCCTCTGCTCTTCACGATGTCCGCAAGTTCTGTCAGGACATCTGGTGTTGGTTCAGGGTTCCTCCATGGGAATGTGCCGTCGATCTGTGCATTGAGGGTTATGACCTCACAGCCAAGTCTCCTGAGCAGGAAAGGCAGTGTAAGGGAGCCGGCGCCACAGCCTGTATCCACAACGACCCTGAACTTCTTTTCCCGTATGTTCTCAGCTTCCACTGAGTTGATGATGCCGTTGATGTAATATTCGTTAGCATTGTTGTCCTTGTGGAAGTTGCCTGTCCTCTCCCAGGTTGCAGTGGAGAACTCCTTTGACATGTAGATCCTTTCGACGGCCTTCTCTCCTTCACGTGAGAACTCACTTCCATCTCCTGCAACCAGTTTTATTCCGTTGTATTCTCTTGGGTTGTGAGATGCGGTAACCCCGATGCCTGCGTCAGCATGGTCCCTGACGTAGTACTGTATTGCAGGTATTGGTGCCGTCCCGATGTCTATAACTGTCACTCCTGTGGAAAGTGCTCCTGCAATAGCTGCAGATTTAAGCATCTCTCCGGAAATTCTTGTGTCACGTCCGATAGCGATAATTCCTTTTGAGCCCATGTAGGTCCCAAGGCTTTTTGCAACATCTATTGCAAGCTGCGGTGTGATGTATTCATTGGCAATGCCCCTTACTCCGTTTGTACCAAAAAACGCCATTTGATATCTCCTCTTTACAATTGCTTGCATATGGGCTCTGACACTATTTTATATTTTTGAAGTATGACTTTTGACCAAGTTTAAATTATATGAGTTCCAATCTATGCCCCATGATGATGCGTGACAAAGGGAAACTGGTTATCTGGCCGGCAAACCTGGACAGGTCCAGGTCCAGAAGAGATGGCAGGATCATCTCCAGAAAAAGTTCTGTGGAGAATCCGGAGCTAAGGGAGATCTCAAAAGCCGCTGAGAAGCTGAACCTGCATCCTGAAGTGGAAGCTGATAAGAAATATCCTCGCTCCTGGTGGGAAGCAAGCGGTCGTGTCCTTGTGGATAACGAGGAACCAAAGACCATGGTTGCGAGAAAGCTCGCAAAAGCAATTAAAGAAGCACGTGGCGGATAATAGCTGGAGCTATTACTCTTCCAGCACCTATTCTATAACTTTTAAACTATCTGCACAAATTACGTAAGAAATGTACGTATTTAAAAAAAGACTCTGAAACTAAAATAGTGTTAATTAGGTTATGGCCAGAGGCCAAAACCTGCACTTAATGCGAGAATAACGATTCCACAGAGTGCTCCAAAGATCATAACTGTCTTTGGCTGCAGGTGAATTGCTCTTTTATCCGCATCGTAGTACCTCATGAGACCTGCGGATGACATAAGTCCGCTTCCGCCAGATTTTTGTTTAGCCATATTCTCTCCGATTGTCTTTTAGATTTTTAAGCTTTGTGGGTGCAATTGGTGTTACATCATTACTTCATCCAGCAGGAACGGTGGCTGGAATATTCCTTTTTCAGTAACAATGGCCGTGATGTTCTCCATAGGTGTGGCATCGAATGCCGGATTGTAGACCCTGACATTTGCAGGTGCGATCTGCTGACCAGCCATGTAGCGAAGTTCGTCTGCATCCCTCTCTTCTATCTTCACGGTCTCTTCCCAGCCGTTGGGGTCGAATGTGGAGATCGGCGCTGCAACAAAAAATGGGATATCATGTTCCCTTGCGAGTACTGAATGTGTGTAGGTTCCGATCTTGTTGAAGACAACATCCTGTGTGATCCTGTCAGCACCTACGATGACCTTGTCCACCATACCGTTCTTCATCACGTGACCGGACATTGAATCTGTGATCAGGGTGACCGGGATATTGTCCTGCATGAGTTCCCATGTGGTGATGCGCCCTCCCTGGTTCAGGGGACGTGTCTCACAGGCGATGACCTCTATCTCTTTTCCTTTTTCCACAGCGGACCTGATGACTCCCAGTGCCGTGCCCCAGTCCACACAGGCCATCCTGCCGGCATTGCAGTGTGTCATGACCCTGTCACCGTCCTCAAGCAGCCTGTGGCCATGCTTTCCGATGGACTTGTTGATCTTCACATCCTCGTCTGCGATCCTTATTGCTTCGGATATCACAATGTCCTTGATGCTGTCAAGGTCATAGGCATCCTCTGTTGCCTTAAGCACTCTGTTCACAGCCCATGCAAGGTTCACTGCAGTTGGTCTTGTTGCCTTGAGAGTGTCAGCGGCGACCTTCAGGTCCTTGAGCAGCATTTCCATAGAAGTTGCGCTGCTTAAGTTTACTGCAAGTGCCATTCCAAAACCTCCGGCTGCAGCCAGTGCGGGGGCACCTCTGACCCTCAGTGACCTTATTGCTTCGCAGATGGAGGCAAGGTTGTCGCATTCAATGATCTTGAGCTCTACTGGCAGGTACGTCTGGTCTACCAATACGATATTTTTGGATTCATCGTTCCAGTCTATTGTCCTCATGTGAACCACTTGTTGTGTTCTAATGGCAGTTCCACATAAAAAAGTATTCAATTTTATCCTCTGTCAACTTACATTTAATACTCAGCATTTTTCTCATCGTTCTGAGATTCTTTTTATATGGTATCTTCTCATATTGTTGTGTGATGACAAAACCCAGGGTGATCCATGACCCTGTTCACGGAACTATCATACTTTCCGAACTTGAACAGCTTCTGATCGATACTCCGCAGTTCCAGAGACTTCGTGGCATACAGCAACTAGGTCTTGCAGACGTTGTATTTCCCGGTGCCAATCACACACGTTTTGAGCACAGTGTCGGTACCATGCACACAGCGTCCCTTTTAGGTAACTATCTTGAACTTGATGATGAGTCAATATTGAAGCTAAGGCTGGCAGGCCTGCTTCATGATGTCGGTCACTCTGCCTTCTCGCATGCCGTTGAAAGTGTGCTCAAAAGGGATCCTGCGATCCGTCCGAAGATCAACGGGAAAAGCTTCCTTAAACATGAGGCTTTCACAAGACACATCGTCTCAGAGGTCCTGCCGGAAAGTTCTGTTATTTCCAGATTTGTAAGTGATGAGCTTGGTCATGATCCATATGAGTTCTTTTCCGAGATCTCAAAGATCGCCACTGGTGACCTGTTCGTTGAACATCCTTATCTTTCTCAGCTGATGTCAGGGGATATCGACGCGGACAGGATCGACTTCCTTCTCAGGGATTCGTATCACACAGGCGTATCTCTTGGCCTCATCGACCTTGACCAGATCATACAATGCCTCTCCATAAGAGGTGACAATGTGGTCCTTGGCGATCCTGATGCCGGCAGCTTCGATGAGGAGCTTACCCTTGCAGCTGCAGAGTCCATGCTTATTGCCCGTTCCCATCATTACACTGCTATCATCCATCACCCACGAACCCAGTCTGTCAGGGTGATGCTCCTGAATGCTCTTGAAAGTACCCTCTCAGGTCTGAGGGGTAGTATCGGAGACGATAAAGTAGCTGGGATGGTGGCAGATTTCTTTACAAAATACAATGATGCTGATCTGCTCGACCTCATCAACAGGAACGGGGACGATGCTGCAAGACAACTGCTGAACAATATCCGTGATGGCACGATATATGCTCCGGTTGCAAGGTTCAACCAGAAGACCCTTTCTCCTGGCACGAGGATGGCCCTTTCCACAATTGCACACAATGGTGTGGCAACAAAGATGCTGGAGGACGGGCTGGAGAAGGAATTCGGGGATGTACTTGTGGACCTGAGCATTGCAACGGGTGTTCCGAAAAGTGCCCGTGTGATGGCAGGGGGACATGAGAACTTCTTCTATGATGAATCAGCTCTTGCCAATGGGTTAGTGCGAGCCATATCCCGGCAGATGTCCCTGACGGCGTTTGCCCATCCTGATGCAGTGATGGATTCAGAGCTTGCTTCTGCACAGGAGAAGATGCGTGATATTGTCGATGACCTCTCTCCGAGGTTACTGAATTACATAAGAGGTGACCAGTATCTTCCAATCGAAGGTCTTATCCTTCTTCTTTATGCTGTACATAAGCTGTTCGAGGTCGAAAAGGATGGCTACATCTCTATTCCGCGAATCAGGAACATTACCTGGCTATATCGGAATGTGGTCTTCTTTAAGGAGGACAGCAGGTTAAAATACCTGTTCGACTATGATTTCCACACAAGATACGGTTTCCCTTACAGCAACAAGGTCTACGAGGACATCCAGTTGCTGGTCGCCATGGGTATCGTGGACGAGGACCTGCGCTACTATGAGTCTGAAGGACGTTTCAGGCAGCGGTATGAGTACGTATTCACCGATGCTGGTGTGCAGTACGCAGCTTCAATCGTGGATTCCTATGGTCGTGAGTTCGGGATGATAACCGATCATCTTTCAATGAACAAACATTCAATACCTCGTGATATCGTAACAATTCCTCTGGCAAGATACCAGAGGGACAGGAAAAAAGGAACATCAGGTGCAAACAGATGAAGTTAGGTGAAGTAGTGCTGTTAAAGACCAGCCACAGAGGAAAGATCAGGGAATTCATAACATCGGTATCTGATGATAAGTTCCACACAGATTTTGGTATGATCGAGATGTCAGAACTTCTGGAAAAAGAGCCCGGGGACAAAGTGGTTTCCCACATGGGTCAGGAGTTTGTTATCCAGCTTCCAAGGATGCCGGATTTCTTCAGGCATGCAAAGCGCACCGGTGCTCCCATCATGCCCAAGGATATCGGTATGATACTTGGCTATACCGGCATCAACAGGAACGATGTTGTTCTTGATGCAGGGACAGGTTCAGGTATCCTTGCCATGTACCTGGGTTCCATCGCAAAGAGGGTCCTCAGTTTTGAGATCAGGGAAGATTTCGTTGATGTGGCTCGTGAGAATATCCGACGAGCAGGTCTGGAGAACGTGGAGGTCCGCTGTGGTAACATCGTTGATGAGGTTAAGGGTTTTGACGAAAAGTTCAATGCTGTGGTACTTGACACAATGGATACACCTTCAGTTGTGCCTCATATTCCTTCAATACTAACTCCTGGTGGCTTCCTTGTAACATATTCTCCTTTCCTTGAGCAGACCGGACAGATAAGAAAAGCAATAGATGAGGCAGGTTTCTTTGAAGTAAGGACAATTGAGTGTATCGAGCGTGCCATGTCCTTTTCAGACCGCGGCACACGCCCGTCCACTTCCCGCGTAGGTCATACTGGCTATATTACCATTGCAAGACTGTAAGTGTGTAAAAAGAGACTGTATGTGATAGCACGTATGGTAGGCACGTAATCAAGCGAGATTGTAAAAAGGAATTTATCTGACGCCGTCTGCGGTTATGCTGAATTCGCAGGTGGCACCTTCAGGTCGGGAGCGGTGTTTCCAGAGTTTTGCACGACGGTTGCCAGTTCCTGTTTTTTCAAGCTGGACTATTGTCTTGGATATATGTTCAAGACCGCTTCCGCCTATGGGTTTGAGTGTATTGGTATTTATATCTGAGTAGACCTGGTTGGTTATTACAACCACGATCCCTCTTTTGCGTGCAAGGCTGTGAAGGAACCCTATCTGGTTCGAAAGCTCTCTTCTGGTCCTGATGCTTGAATCGTCATCGTCCAGTTCGAAACGATAGTATGCTGTTGCAGAGTCCAGTATAATAAGGCCTACGTTCTCTGTGCTTATTTTCTCGGTTTCCCTTACTGCCGAATACTGTTCTTCGAATGTATGCGGCTCAAAGATTATTATATCCTGTGCGATCTCTTTGGCATTCTCTCCGGCAATTTGCCTGAACCTGTCGGCGGAGATCCCTTCCGTATCTATGAAGATCGCCTTCTTTCCTTTCTTCACGCATTCAACAGCAAGCTGGAGGCATATGTTCGTTTTCCCGCTGCCCGCTTCTCCGAATATCTGGGTTACTACACCTGATTCGAATCCGCCTCCCAGAAGTTCATCTATGGGGTGGCAGCCTGATGCTAGCTGTTTGTTTATTTTCTACACCTCTGCTCGTGGAATGTATCTGGTATTATGGAATTTATGATATACATCTTTTGGCAAAGAGATTTTTTCTAACTCATTTTCTTTTGTATCTATATTGGTAACTAAGTTGGATACTTTCATCTCATTATTATAATGATGAATCTATTTGTTTGTTACCATATCTGTTATCATTAATGTTTCATTGGTATTCAATTGTAGGTGTAAAAAGCATTATTAACTGAGAACTCCATACTATTGGTTTACTCGTATAGAGGTCTTTCCCGCATTATAATATGGCTGCTGAATGCGATTATCATTTTTTCAGTTGCTGAGGGGATTTGTGTGATGGGTCTCTTGATTATGTTTAAAGATCAAACGGATGGAAGAACTATGCCTGGTGTAATTATCTATACAACGGAAACATGCCCGAAATGTGTGCAGCTGAAGAAGGTACTCAAAGCGAACGATGTGGCTTTCACTGAGGCTGACATGTCAACTCCTGAATCATTGACAGAGTTGCGTGTCAATGGAGTATTCACTGTTACAGCTCCGGTGTTACAGATAGAAGATGACTTCCTGACATATGACGAGCTCTTTAACAGCGAGGGCGTGAACCTCGATTCATTAAAGGATATATTATGAAGGTGGTCATTTGACATCTAATACAAAGCTGATCGATGATCCCGAAGGGGAAATAGAAGTGGGTACAAAGGAACAGACGCAGGACTCAGGTAATATGGAAGATGGGATGATGCCTCTTACCGAACCACAGTCAATGCAGCAGACACTTGATGGCCAGTTTATCTCAACAATGCCAAAGGTCAGGACGACCGATGGGCATATGGTGAACTGGGATCGCAACATTGTGGTCAACCAGTTGCTCAAGGAAACTACACTTAGCGAGTGGTATCACGGAATCGATTCTATCACAAAAGAGGAAGCCCATGAGATTGCCAGGGAGACCGAGAAACGTGTCCGCAGCATGAACATCAAGTTCCTCTCAGGTCCGCTTATCAGGGAACTTGTAAATATGATCCTGCTGGAGCGCGGCCATCTTGAATGGCGCAATATCTCAACCAGGGTAGGTTCTCCTGTTTTCGATGCATGTGAGATCGACCAGGGCTCAGGCTTTGAGGCCAATGAGAATGCCAACCTTCAGGAAAATGCCGAGACCTCCCACAAGAAGAAAGCTGACAAGATATCAAAGGAACAGTACCTGCTGTTGCTCCCGCCAAAGGTAGCAGACCTTCACCTCAACGGTGACCTTCACATTCATGATCTTGAGTACTTCGGTACCCGTGCTTTCTGCCAGGACTGGGATCTCAGGTATTTCTTCTACTACGGACTGATGCCTGACGGTTCAGGCGCAAAGGCAAGCGTTGCAGGTCCTTCCATGAAAGCAGAGGTCGCAATGCTCCACGCAGTCAAGGCCCTCGGAAGCGCCCAGACCAACTTTGCGGGCGGACAGGGATTCTACAACTTCCTTACTTTCTGCGCTCCATACTTTGAAGGCAAGTCCTACAAGGAGATAGAGCAGCTCATGCAGATGTTCGTCTATGAGATGACACAGATGATGGTTGCCCGTGGCGGTCAGCTCGTGTTCTCCTCAGTACAGCTCTCACCAGGTGTCCCGAAGATGTGGAAGGACAAACCGGTGGTCTACAGGGGTCGTGTCTGGGATGGTACCGACGGTACCGACAGGCGTGTCTACGGGGACTATGAGCGTGAGGTAAGGCTTGGATTCCAGGCACTCATGAACGTCATGCTTGAGGGTGACTACTGGGGTAAGCCATTCAACTTCCCGAAACCGGAGATCTCCATTGAGCCTGATTTCATGGTAGAGGATGAGATGTTCAACCGTGCACATCCTGACCTCCTTACGTATGATGAACTTTATGATCTCACCTTTGAACTGACTGCAAAATACGGAACTCCTTACTTTGACAACCAGCTTCCTGAATACAGGGGAGCAGGCGAGGGAATATCCTGTTACCAGTGCTGTGCATACCAGTTCTCAGCAACTCCTGAAGAGGATGCTGAGTTCGAGGACAAGATGTACTTTAAGGATGGAAAGCACTTCTCTATGGGTTCCTGGCAGGTAGTTTCACTTAACTGTCCAAGGGCAGCATATGAGGCAGATGGGGATGACCAGAAACTGTTCGCTCACCTGAAACACCTCATGGATGAGGCAATGGATGTGTTCAGTACAAAGGTCAAATGGATGACACCTATCATTGAGAATGGAAGGATGCCATTTGCAACACAGCAGCCAAAGGACCCGGTAACCGGCAAGAAAGGCGCAATTGCTGTGGATATTGATTCCCTTGTGTTCACCATCGGTGTTGTAGGTCTCAACGAGATGGTCCAGTATCACACAGGATCACAGATGCACGAGTCAAAGGCAGCTTTCAAGGTTGGTATCCGTGCCATGACAGAGATGGAGATGTATGGAAGGGAGCTTTCCCAGAAGTACGGCATGGAGATCGCTCTTGCAAGAACACCTGCAGAGACCACCGGCCAGAGGTTTGCAGTTTCCGATATGCTCCACGAGGAGTACCGTGAAAAGGTCCTCTCCGTTGTAAAAGGCGATGTGAATGCAGCAGTTGATGGCATCAAGAACACCCACGACCTGCCTGTTTACTACACCAATGGTACTCACGTACCACCTGGGGCCGATGTTTCCCTGATAGACAGGATCAACATCGAGCATGTATTCTTCCCTATCGTTGACGGTGGAGATATCATGCACATCTGGATGGGCGAGGGTTCACCTGATGCAAAGGGCCTGAAGGAGTTTGCAATGAACATTGCAAGGAACACCCAGGTAGGATACTTTGCTTTCACCAAGGATATGACAGTATGTATGGATGACTTCCACATGATGTCAGGTCTTAAGGATGCCTGTGAGAACTGTGGTTCAGATCACGTTGAACAGCTCTCAAGGGTCACCGGATACATCCAGGCCGTAGGTGGCTGGAATGCTGCAAAGAAGCAGGAACTGGAAGACCGTAAGCGCTACGCTTCAGCTGACATGATCTGATATATCGGGTGTCTGGTATCTGATGAATGTGAACTTTGGGGAGATCATCCCCATTTCTACTGTTGACTGGCACGGAAAAGCGTCAGTCGTTCTTTTTTTACGTAATTGTCCTTACAGGTGTCCATATTGCCAGAACTATGAGATACTCACAGGTTCTGATATGCTTGAAGCAAAGGAGCTTGAAGCAAAGATCGATTCATCTTCCCTGTTTGTGAGCAGCGTTGTTTTCTCAGGCGGTGAACCTCTTGTGCAAAAGAAAGCCGTGATGCACCTTGCTGCCTATGCAAAGAAGAAAAAGCTGCTTGTGGGTATTCATACGAACGGCTACTATCCGGAAGTGGTGGAGGAACTGATCGATGGCGGTCTTGTGGACAAGTTCTTCATTGACGTCAAGGCTCCTCTGGACGATCCTGGGATGTACGGTAAAGCCATCGGGTATGGTGATGATCCTGTTGTTCCTGATCCGGTGGATGTCGTGGAGAAGGTCAGGCAGACAATATCCATTGTAACGGGCAGGGAAGTGGAATACGAACTCCGCACCACTGCTATACGTGGTTTTGTAGGAGACCCTGATGATATTGCAGCGATCGCAAGGTCCATTGTACCTTATGTTTCGGTTTCGGATGCTCCGTATGTTATCCAGCAAGGCCAGCCAGCCCATTCAATGAGGGAAGATCTGCATGATATCGTGCCTTTCTCCCGTGAGGAAATGCTGGAGCTTGCCGAACGTGCTCACGAGTTTGTCGACAATGTGTGGATCAGGACAAAAGAAGGCGGCAACGAGCAGGTTAACTTCGAATGAATCTGAAGTTTAAGCAATTCTTTTATATGTTTGCGGTGTAGCTCTATTTATACAGTTGTAAGGAGCTATCAACATGAAGCGAACATATCCATTACTATTTATTTTCCTGCTCACCTGCGTCATTGCGGCAGGATGCCTCTCATCGGACACTAATACGCAGTATGCACCGCAGGAAGAGAGCTTTTCCTTTGGGAACGATATGGGCAAAATGGCCCTTGATGATGAATGGGATGTTGCCCGTGACAGTCCGTCCAGTGTGGCAGACAGTGGTGAATCCTCAGGCAGCAGCATAACTCGTAAGGTGATCACCACTTCTGATGTTTCCCTTGAGGTAAATGATGCTCAGGAAGCCATTGATTCGGTCGCTGCTATAGCTTTCGAATATAATGGTTATGTTTCTTCTTCATCTGTCTATGATACTTACTATGGTGACGGTGAGAGCATGGCCGGATATATCACCATCCGTATTCCGGCTGCTGATCACGACATCGTGATCAACGATATTGAAGCTCTCGGAAAGGTGACCTCAAAGAGCACCAGTGGAGTCGATGTGACCGAGGAGTACATCGATGTAGAGGCACGTCTGTCAAACCTGGAAAAGCAGGAACAGCGCCTTCAGGAGATCCTTGACATGGCCACAACCGTCGAAGAGGTCCTCGAAGTGGAAAAAGAACTTGGACGTGTTCGCGGTGAGATAGAAAGCCTCATGGGACGGCTCAATTACCTTAATGACAGGATCGACTTCTCCACAATAACAGTAAGTGTCTCTGAGCCCCGCAACATAACCCACTCATGGGGACTTCGTGATGCGTTGTCCGATTCGGTACGTGGTTTCATTGGCAGTGTCAATGGTATAATCGTCTTTATCGGAGTTGCCATTCCAATAGTGATATTCCTGGCAGTTGTTGGAAGTATAGTTATATTCGTTAAGAGAAGGGTCTGGAGGTAACTCTCTTTTCCCTGCTTTTTACCACATTGATATTAAATATTAAAACTATATGGTATTCCTATGGATAGGTCTGATCTGATTTCAAGTATAGATGAACGTGAGCTTGTTTCCAGACTATGCGGTATCTTCAGTCAGGATGAATGTGGCTCCATAATGGCAGGTGCAGGAAAGGATGACTGTGCTGTTCTGGATGTCTTGGATGAGGACTGCATGGTCATCACAACGGACATGCTGCACCGGAAGACCGATTTTCCTGACGTGATGACGCCATGGCAGATCGGCTGGATGTCTGCCGCTGTCAACCTGAGCGATGTGGCTTCCATGGGTGCAAAGCCTGTGGGTTTCCTTTCCGCTTTCGGTGTTACGGAGGACATGCAGCTTGGCGAGGCCGAGGATATCTCCCGTGGCATGGCTGCCTGTGCAAAGTTCTGTGATACATCTGTGATCGGCGGGGATATCGATCTCCACGACGAGTTGACAATAACAGGAACCGCCCTCGGAATGGTGAAGAAAGAACACCTTTTAAGGAGGACCGGGGCAAAACCGGGCGACCTTGTTTGTGTTACAGGAAATGCAGGCTCAGCGGGCGCTTCACTGCTGGCGATTCAGCACGACCTTGATGTCAGCGATGAACTGCTTAACACATTGCTTGAACCTGTACCGCGCACGGAAGAGGGCCAGAAGCTTGCAGCTACCGGTGCGGTCACTTCCATGATGGATACAAGTGACGGTCTGGCAATGTCCCTTTACGATCTGATGGATGCCAATGGAACCGGTTTCAGAATATATAAAGACAAAATTCCTATAGACGATGAGGTTCGCTCTCTTGTAGGCGACGATGATGCTCTTGAACTTGCCCTTTACACAGGAGGAGATTTCGAGCTTCTTTTCACGGTCTCACCTTCGATGCTGGAAGCCGCGAAATCCGTTTGTTATTTAAATGTTGTAGGCGAAGTTATTGATGACACTTTAATAACTATGATAAACAGAGGGGATACAGAAGTTTCGATATATCGAAAAGGTTATGTGCATTTAGGAAGATTTGATAACATATAATCATATAATATTCGGAGAACTAAACTATGAATAAAGGTTTTAAATTATTATTAATGAGTTTGCTCATCTTTGGGATGAGCTGTGGGGTGGCGATGGCTGCACCTACAATAGATATTTCGAATCCGGCTTCACCTCATACAAGTGATGCCGGTGATTCGGTAGATTTCTTTGTACATATAACTGAAACATCTAATGTTACATGGTATATTGATGGTTTACCTGTTCAGTCCGAAACTGGGGTGATTTCAAGTACATATACTAATAATACTGCACCTGAAGGTAGTTATACAGTAGTTGCAAATGCTACATCTGCAACTGGTAGTACTGAGAAATCATGGGATTGGACCGTTTCTGCAACTCCTGCCCCACAGATTACTTCTTTTCATCCATCGGATTTAAGTCCTGAATCTGTAGAAGGTACTTCTCAAGAATTTACTATAGACATAGATCAGGTTTGCGATGTTGAATGGTATATTGATGGTTCATCTGTCGATTCTGATACAGGAGTTACTTCAAGCACCTACACTAATACTAGTGCAACTGAAGGTTCTTATACTGTAGTTGCAAATGCTACATCTGCAAGCGGTAGTGTTGAACTATCCTGGGACTGGACCGTTTCTGCAACTTCTGGCCCACAGATCACCTCTTTTAATCCATCTGATTTAAGTCCTGAATCTGTAGAAGGCACTTCTCAGGAATTTAGCATAGACATTGATCAGGTTTGCGATGTTGAATGGTATATTGATGGTTCATCTGTCGACTCTGATACAGGAGTTACTTCAAGTACCTATACTAATAATAGTGCAACCGAAGGCTCTTATACTGTAGTTGCAAATGCTACATCTGCAAACGGTAGCGTTGAATTATCCTGGGATTGGACCGTTTCTGCAACTCCTGGTCCAGAGATCACCTCTTTTGATCCATCTGATCTGAGCTTTGAATCCATAGAAGGAAATCTACAGGAATTTAGCATAGAAATTGATCAGGATTGTGATGTTGAATGGTATGTGGACGGTGGTTCAGCTGTAAAATCCGAATCTTCTGTTTCATCATCTTTCTATAATGTCACAGATCCTTCAATTGGAACTTACACTGTGACTGTCAATGTATCAAATGCAAATGGGGAAGATTCCAAAGAATGGATCTGGGAAGTCCAGCCCAAAACCTATTTCTCAGGCGACCGCATCTGGGAACAAGGTATTCAGTCCGAAGATGAGTACACCTGGAATTTTTTGAGTTATTCAGGATTCTATTATGACCTTGACACAGGCGAAGGCTCCGAATCTATGACCATCAAAGATATTGGTCGAAAGATCGATGATGGTGATCTTGAATATGAAACAACTGTCATTCCTACAGGATTCGAATATAACGGCTGGAATGAATACGAGGTCATTGGTTTCATGGCTGAGAAGTATTTTGCCGGTTATCCTGAGGATGCATTTGATGACGGTAATGATGCTGTGAGCATGATGTCCAGGGGTCAGCTTTCAAAGGTCCTTATCGACAATGATGACAAGGAATCTGTTTTTTCAGGTGCGGGACTTGTACTTGAAGAAGGATATGTTCTGAATATTGTAGAGGTCGATATAAACGGTGACAGGGTATTCGTCAAGTTATCGAAAGATGGGGATGAGATGGATGAGGCTATCCTTTCTTCAGGTTCCACATATATCTATGAGAAAGACCTTGGTTCTGTTGATGATGTACCTATAATTGCCGTTAATTTCGATGAGATATTTAGTGGTATTGAAACAAATGCCGTTTTCATAAAGGGTATTTTCCAGATCTCAGATGAATATATTGAGGTCGAATCAGGTGATGAATTCGGAGCAATGGAAGTTGGCACAGTTACCTCTAAGAGGATCGAGATGTCAAATGAAGATTCAATTTCACTTGGTGAAGGAGACATTGTCGACGTAATGGGCAAATTAAAGTTCATTGTTGCAGATGATGACACCTTAAGGTTTGCACCATTTGTTGATATGACCGACCCGGGTACTTACGAACTCAGAGGTACTGTTGTAGAGGATGCAGGTTTCAACTGGACCCCGTTGAACTTTGAAGGTTTCTACTACAACATTGATGAAGGTATAGGCACCGAAACCCTTGAAGTGCTTAGCCTTGATGGAAGTAAGATAGATGAAGGAGAACTTGTCTATACCACCACTCCTGAGTCAGTCTCCTTTGAATACAATGGGTGGGAGGACTACGAGGTCATTGGTTTCATGGCGGAGAAGTATTTTGCCGGTTACCCTGAAGATGCATTCAACACCAATACCGATGCTGTCAGCCTTATGTCCAGAGGTCAGCTCTCACAGGTCCTTATCGATGAAGATGATAAGAAATCCGTGTTTGGTGGTACCTCACTTATTCTGGAAGAAGGTTATGCACTGGACATCATTGAGGTCGACATAAACGGTGACAAGGTCTTTGTAGAACTCACAAAGGACGGCGATGAAGTAGATTCCACAGTTCTGTCTTCCGGAACCCCATATGTTTATGAAAGGGATCTTGGAGATGTCGACGATGTACCGATATTAGTCATTAATTTCGACGAGATATTCAGTGGAAGGGAATCCACAGCTGTCTTCATAAGAGGCATATTCCAGATATCTGAAGATTATCTTGAGATAGAGGCTGGCGATGACTTTGGTGAGATGACAGTATCTTCCATTACTTCTAACTATATCGAAATGGAAAATGAAGATTCTATATCACTTTCAGAGGGTGACGAGATAGAGGTCATGGGTGAGATCATGTTCAAGGTCGCTGACGACGACGATGTTGTTCGCTACTATCCATTCGTCGAAGTAACCGTCGAGCCCGATGAGGCCCTTGATGTTGAGGTTGATCCAGAAGTGACCGTTGAAGGCGATGAGGTAGTCATAACCGTAACATCACGTGGTTCCCTTATCAGTGATGCAACCGTCAAAGCAGGAAGTCTTACTCTTGGTACCACAGACGATGAAGGTATAGTGGAATACGAGTTCTCCTCTGATGGCACCTATGAGATAACTGCTGAAAAGGATGGATATGCTACAGGAACTGCTGAAGTTGAGGTGATCTCACCTGACGACCTTAGCAGGAAGATGAGTATCGAAGTAACTCCTGAGGTCATTTATGAGGGTAACCTTGTGACATTTACCATCGTAAAGGCCATTGGTGGAGATCCAATGGAAGATGTCAGAATTTCCCTTGATGGCAAGACCATCGGTCAGACCGGCAGTGACGGTGTTGTGACTGATGTCATAACTGAGCCTGGCATGCACAAGATCGTTGCTGAGAAGTCCGGCTTCCTGGAAGCTGAACTGAACATCGAGGTCAAGGAAATGCAGGCAAAGTTCGAGTTCAGTGATCTTGTACTTGATCCTATTGAGGTAAAGTCCGGTAAGAATGTGGAGATCACATTAAATGCTGTTAACAATGGTAATGCAGAGGGAAGCTACACAGTTGAACTGAGGGTCAACGACAATGTGACCGATTTCCAGGAGATCGTTCTAGGTGTTAACGAAACCACTGAGGTAACGTTCGATTACACTGCAGGAGAACCTGGAAGCTATCTTGTGAAGGTTGGAGGAATGACTGCAACCCTCGAAGTAGTTGAAGGTGTAAGTACAATAGTCTATGCACTTGGTGGGCTGGCTGTCATCGTCCTTGGTGGTGCAGCATATCTCTTCACAGCAGGTGGCTGGACAATTGAGACTGCAGGTCCAAAGGCAAGTGAAGCAATGGCTGCACTTTCCGAAAGGATATCCAATCTGCTTTCTAGAGGAAAGGAATAACTGAAAATGAACCAAATGGCCGGGCCCTTTGGTCCGGTAAGCTGCTGGCAGTAATTGGTCGGCAGCCTCTCTTTTCTTTTTTATTATTTATTCAATGTCTGATCGATAGACCTGACTTTTGATCTTAAGATTTCTCAATTCATAAGGACCAATTATTCTGTTTGCATGAATTGAGCAATCGCTTTCAAAAGTCCAATAATTGGATATGAAAAACAGGTGGGATTAAAAAAGTGAAAGATCGTTCATTCGATCTTACGTGCCACAGTCTCGATAGCTTCGACAAGACTGTTCTTTGGCATTATCGTTGCAACAGGTATGCGGATTATCTTTTCAACGGTGCTGCTGACGATCGGTGCACAAACAAGTGCTTTGGCACCTTCCCTTTCGGCACGGACGGCGGCTATGATGGCTTCTTCCATTGATGTGGCGGAGTATTCTCTGATCGTGCAAAGAGTGCCGGAGATCTTTCTCTTTGTTTCGTTGATGTTATCCAGTACGGGGCGTGCAGCGATGACTGCAATGAACTCCCCTTTTTCTGAGCCTTCTATCGTCCTGATGGTCTTCACTATCTGGCGAAGTGTCCTCATGTTTGGTTCCCTGTTACCTGACATCAACTTATATAGTGTGCTTGGGGGAATGTTTGCATATTCTGAGAACTCTATAGCTGTGAGCTCAAGATCCTCTTTTATGACTTTTAAAAGTGTATTCTGA
Source organism: Methanococcoides sp. LMO-2 (assembly GCF_038432375.1). Taxonomy (NCBI): domain Archaea; kingdom Methanobacteriati; phylum Methanobacteriota; class Methanomicrobia; order Methanosarcinales; family Methanosarcinaceae; genus Methanococcoides; species Methanococcoides cohabitans. The sequence goes on along the minus strand of NZ_JBCAUS010000006.1, from coordinate 170,771 downwards.
AATGCCTCATCTGATTCAAAAGCAGCATCTATCACTTTGTTTGCAACACTTATGTTCACTCCTCCAATACAATCCAATTTCCATTTAGGATATCTTTTCCTTCGTATTAATACTTTTAGGACATAATGATGGGATATGTGGTAAGACTTAAATAGTTCATTTTGACGAAATGTTATGTTACTAAGAGTTACAATATAATTTATCAGGAGGTTTTTATATGAAAATCACAACAATTGCATTTATTTCTATCATGCTGGTTGCAGCTGTATTCCTTTCAGGATGTACTTCTACACCTGAGGAAGATGCTGCGATCACAGAGATCAATATCGGCTATCAGCCAAGTACACACCAGATCGCCCACATGACTGCCATGGAGAAAGGCTGGTGGGCAGAGGATCTTGCACCATTTGGTGTTGAGACTGTGAACGAGTTCGAGTTCCCAACAGGTGCTCCTGAGATGCAGGCAATGCTCGCAGGAGAGCTCGATGTTGCTTACGTCGGTGCTGCTCCTGTTATCTCTGCACTGGCTACCGGTCTGGATGCTAAGATCGTTGCAGCAGTCAACACACAGGGTTCCGATCTTGTACTTAGACCTGAAGTTCCTTATGAAAGTCCTGAAGATCTTAAAGGATTAACCATTGCAACCTTCCCTCCGGGAACCATTCAGGATACACTGTTCAGGAACTGGCTTATTGAAAACGGCATTGACCCTGTTAATGATCTTGAAATAAAGGCTATGGGACCGGGACCTGCTAAAGCAGCAATTGCAGCAGGTCAGGTAGATGGTGTATTCCTGCCACACCCTTCACCAACTTTCATTGAAGCAGAAGGAAATGGTCGTACTGTCCTTGCATCAGGTGAGATCATGCCGGATCACCCATGCTGTGTACTGGTTGTAAGCGGTGACCTTATCAGGAACAATCCTGAAATGGTCGAACAGATCGTTATGACCCACATAAAGGCTGTAGAATACGATTCTGCAAACCTTGAAGAAGCTGCGGAAACATACGGTACCAAGCTTACCGCTGATCAGGAGATTGTCCTTGAATCCCTTGAGGATTGGGATGGTGTCTGGTCTGCAGATCCACGTCCGCTTGTAGATTCAACAGTTGATTATGCAAATATACAGTACGAGCTTGGGTTCATTAATGAAGAACTTACAGCAGAAGACATCTTTGATGTAAGTTTCTATGAAGCTGTATCCGAAGAATAAATAGAAACATACATTAATGAACAAAATATATATTGCCGGACCTGAGGGTTAATCCCCTCAGTCATCCGGAGGCAACATGAGTAAAGACAGCACAAAAAGAATTTCAGGCAGGGGTATAGAACTACTTTCTCTTGCTAGTACTATCATTGTGTGGCAACTGGTGGCTGACTATATTGTTGCTAATAAATTCAAGCTTCCGAGTTTTACTGATGTTCTTTTCGCTTTTTTTAAGACTATTGAGACCGGTGCACTGTTTACTGATCTTGCTATAAGTCTGTTACATTTTGGAATTGGTATTGGTTCAGCTTTAGTTATTGGAATCCCCATAGGTGTATCAATGGGCTGGTTCAAGACCGCAAACCGTGCTTTTGATCCTATTATTGAGATCATAAGACCGATTCCGCCTCTTGCATGGATTCCTTTTGCTATAATATGGTTCGGGCTTACGCATATATCTGCAGGATTTGTGGTTTTTGTAGGTGCTGTTTTCCCGATAATAATCAACACTTTTGATGGTTTCAAAAGTGTACCCAAGGTCTATGTGGAAGCAGCAAAGGTTCTCGGTTGCATGTCAAGCAGGTCCCTTATCCGTCACGTTGCTTTCCCTTCAGCCCTTCCTTCCATCGCGTCTGGTATCCGCATAGCAATGGGAGTTGGATGGATGTGTCTTGTAGCTGCAGAAATGTTCGGAGTGAGTAGCAGTGGTCTTGGTTACAAGATCTGGTGGCATTATTACCTGCACCAGATGGACTTTGTACTTGTCTATATGCTGATCCTCGGATTCCTTGGTCTTCTGATAGACAGGATATTCAGGTGGTATGTGGATGGTCGCCTCCTCAAATGGCGTGAAGGGGTCGTGGTATAATGGGTGAAGTAAAAGTATCCGGTGTTTCACTGGAATTCGAAAAGGAAAACGGGGAATCCACCCTTGCATTGGACAATGTAACCCTTGAGATAAAAGACAAAGAATTCGTCTGTTTCATCGGTCCCTCCGGTTGTGGTAAGACAACTCTTCTGAGGACCATTGCGGGTCTTGAGTTCCCGGATTCCGGAGAGATCACCCTTGACGGTGAAAAGATCACTGTCCCTGATTCCAAGAGGGGCATGGTGTTTCAGGAATATTCCCTGTTCCCCTGGAGAACTGTTATCCAGAATATCACATTTGGTCTCCAGATGAAGGGCTTAAGTAAAAATGAATCTCTTGAAAAAGGGGAAAAATACCTGAAGCTCGTCGGTCTTGAGCAGTTCAGGAACAGCTACCCGTATGAGCTCTCAGGCGGAATGCGTCAGAGGGTTGCTATTGCACGTGCTCTTGCAAATGAACCCAAGGTCCTTCTCATGGACGAGCCTTTCGGTGCGCTGGATGCACAGACAAGGAACACGTTGCAGAACGAACTTCTGGATGTGTGGGCAAAGGACCAGATCACTATCATATTTGTCACCCACAGCGTGGATGAAGCAGTTTTCCTTGCAGACAAGATCGTTGTAATGACCGCAAGGCCTGGAAAGATCAAAAAGGTCATTGATGTGGAGCTCCCAAGGCCTCGTGACAGGACAAGTAGTGAAGCTAATGAACTACGTCACAAACTGCTCAGGATGCTTGCAGAGGAAAGGCGGGATTAATCCCGCAAAGATTTTCGATCAATTGGATTCTAGCTATTTCAGTTAATCATGCCTGATCATTGGTCGATATCAGGAATTGATGCTCAATGATCGAAACTGGGAATTAACTATCAAGGATCAATATTTGTTGCCGACATTACATATCGGAACGGACAACGAGTTTTGTTCCGGATTCAATTTCTTTTATGTCAACTTTCCCGATAAGCTCAAGCGCTTTATCAGCTTTTGCAAAAGCCACCTTACAGCCGGGTCTGATGGACATCTGATTTCCGCATATTGCATGGCCTGCGACCTCTACATTGTCAAGCATCGTAAGGTTGTGGACAACATCAACATTCCCTCTGATCTCACAGCGTGTGCTGATCAGTGCATCGCTGGCTTTGACGCTTCCTTTTACAAGGGAAGCTTTACCAAGTTCAAGAGACCCGGTTACCTCAAGGTCCTTCCAGAAGTTTGCACCTGAACCGATGATCATGTTACCATCTATCCTGACACTGTCTTCAAAGAATGCTTTCCTGCGAACGATGTATGTATTTGTTTCCGGGTGATATTTGATAAATCTCTTATCCATTTATGCTCCACATCCATGGCCTTAAACGCGGATCGGTACTGTCCTTCAATATAATTGCGATCTGTAGCGTATTAATCTTTCTTTTTCTGACTCTCTTTTAGTTTCTCTTACTTCCTCTTATTTATTAGATTGTCCTTCAAAAATCCCAGCGTTATAAGCGAGAGTGCGGTTGCTGTAATGTCGCCTTCTCCTTTTCCCCATGAACCATTTGGATTTTGCTTCCTAAGCAGCCATTCCCCTGATCTTTCAAGCTCTTTATTGAACCCTGCAATGGACAATGCCTGGATAACGAGGTTGCTTGTGGATATGAATTTCCACCCTCCATCCTCGTTCCTTTCTGAGAATATCCATCCGGCACGTTCCCTGACGAAATCCGGATACATATTAGTTTGAACGAGGTCACTTTGTTTTATCAGGGCAGTTATGATAAGAGAGGTGGTTCCCACATGTTCCCATTTCTCACCATAGTTCTCAACAAGCCACCTGCAGCCATTCGGCTCGTGAACATCCATATCTGCCAGTGCTATCAGGGCGTAGGTGGTGTCATAAACATCATTATCCCAGGACCCGTTGTCCTGTTGTCTGGAGGCCATCCAGTGCAGGCTATCCCCGATGTTAAAGTTGCTATTAATATTCGATCCAATGTCCAATGCTGCAAGGGCTGAACAGGCTCTTGAGGTTTCCCTTATGGACCCTTCCCAGTTATCTTCACTTCTGAGCTGTACTAGTCGGGAAGAATAGTCATTTTCAACATTCCAGATCCTGCATGCAGTAATAAGGCGTGCAAGTTCCTTTGTACCGGATGCATCCTGCACCTCTGTCCATGCAAATGCCCTTTTTATTGCATCTTCCATGCGATAGATGATGCAGGCATCTTTATTTAGTGTTTTTCATGGAGGTTGTAGCGGTGCCTTTCCTCATACTCTTTCTGTTTTCCGGGGTTCCACTGTTTCACGTGTCCGAAATAGCCTGTGACCCTTGAAACATGGTCAATTGCAGGCTTATTGCAGATGGGGCACTTAAGGTTCATTCCACGTGAGACATGCCGGTTCTCGCAGACCGAGAAGTCAGGTGAGAAGCAGAAGTAAGCAAGTTCCGTCCCTGCAAGTTTCTGTATCAGTTCGCTCATTCCTTCCGGGTCCGGGAAACTCTCCCCCATCCAGATGTGACTGATGGTGCCTCCGGTAAAATATGGATGGAAAGCTGCTTCTATCTTTATTTTCTCTGCAAGGGATATACTTGAGCTGTAGGGCACATGCGTGGAATTCGTGTAGTAAGCATCACGATCAGTTCCCTGCACATGTGCTTTATCGCCGAACCGGGATCGGTCAAGCATTGCCAGTCGGTGTGCGGTGCTCTCTGCAGGTGTCTGTTCGAAAGTATATTCGATCCCGTCCTCTCTTGAGTATGTCTCGATCTTTGCAAGCATGTGGCGGATGATCTTCATACCCAGTTCATGTTGCTCTATCATGCTTTCCCCTGTTAGGTTGAGCAGACATTCATTGAGGCCCACCACGCCGAAGGTCAGGTGCCTTGAACCAAAGTCAAAATAAGGCAGGTCATTTTCAGTTCTCTGAAGCAGCCAGGGAAGTATCTTCCATTCATACAGGGACTTCCTGACGATCTCCTGTCCTTCAAGCAGGGCTTTCCTTGTTATCTCAAGGATCTCATCCAGCCGGTCAAAGAACCCGTCGATATCTCCGCTTTCAAGTGCAATTCCGGGGAGGTTGACCGTAACTATCTTGTTGGAACCACTTCCCATTCCTCCGGCTGTCCACACGCCTCCGGAATGTCGGGCAAGAAGGCGACAACACATGGCCTGAACGGTATTCTCTTCAAGATAGTCCGTGGTCAGGTTCAGGAAGTATGGAGCCCCTGTTGAAGATGTGGCATACATTGTCTTTTTCCACAGCGGATCTTCAAGGTCAAGGTCTTTTGTTATGGCAGTGGTGATCAGCGGAAAAGTGAATGGCAGGCCGTCAGCATCGCCATTTGCTGCGACCTCCATAAAGGCATTGTAGATATCACGTGCCTCCTTTTCAAATTCCGAGTACGTCCTGTCAATGAACTTCCCGTCATAGACCGCGTGTTCATTTGCAAGGGAAGAAGGACAGTTGATACGAAGGCCGATGTTCGTGAAGGCGCTCTGTGCACCGATACGGTTGGACTGGTTCATCTGGAACATGAATCCCTGTACTATCCGGAGCAATTGTTCCTCATCGATATCCGAATAGTGGAGATGTGGTGCAAGCAGCCAGTTGAACATATCAATGGCCTGTGCCCCTGCGAAGAACTGCTGTGAATGCAGCATGAAGGACATGGCATGGAACATGGCTGCATTGAACTGTTTGGCAGGGGCACTTCTGGAATCCGGGAACTTCAGTCCGTCCATGAGGAAGATCCTGCCATCGATACCATTGCAGTATGGCTTGAATGGTTCGCTCAGGTCATGTATTTGTATAATGCCCTCAATGTGTGCGTTTGCAACTTCCTTTGAGTACAGTTTCTCAAGCGCATATCTCTTTTTGAGCTGTGATGCAATATGCATATCGATGACAGAAGGGCTAAGCCGCGTGTTCGCGTTCTCCCTGAGAAGCCAGTTCCTGTCATACAGGACATCGTCTATCAGCTCACCGGTGTCTTCAAAATCAAGACGGTTTATCTCATCTTTGCCTGTGCTCCCACCCATGACTAAATGTCTGGAAGTCAAGCTTTATATATTTATTTAAATAGCCGGAATAATAAAAAACCCATTATGTGTGGGCAATATATTCAAAAAAGAGGTCGTGAGGCATGCCAAAAAAGACCCAAATTGAATCTTTCAGCAATGCCTTTCCTGAGATCACTATTATTATTTTACGAACTCTTCCACAGCATCGACGATCTCATTGAAGACCTTATACCATTCGGAATCGCCTTTGATATCCTCGTGGACCTTTCCACTGTCGCTGGTTGCTGCAACTTCTGTTTCGATAGGCAATGTGCCCAGTACTTTGACACCAAAGTCCTCTGCTGCCTTTGATACTCCGCCTGATCCGAACACGTGTATCATCTCATCACAGTGTGGACAGATAATTCCGCTCATGTTCTCTACCATTCCGATAACAGGAACTTCGATCATGTTTGCGAAGTTGAGTGACTTCCTGACGCTTGTAAGTGCAACGTCCTGTGGTGTTGTGACCACAACGGCACCGTCAAGGTTTCCGATGAGCTGTGCAATGCTCAGTGGTTCATCTCCTGTTCCAGGAGGCAGGTCAATGATCAGATAGTCAAGTGTTCCCCAGTCAACTTCTTCCAGGAACTGCTTGATAGCACTCATCTTTGCAGGACCTCTCCAGATGATCGGTGAATCATCGCTGTCGAGAAGTAGACCTACGGACATCACTTTCAGGTTATCGTTGACCGGAACCGGAACGATACCGTTTTCCCCGACGACCGGTCTCTGACCTTCCACGCCGAACATTGTCGGGATGGTAGGGCCGTGTATGTCGCTGTCAAGAAGGCCGACCTTGTAACCGCGGTCTGCAAGGGTTGCAGCAAGATTAGCGGAGACTGTGCTTTTTCCCACACCGCCTTTTCCGCTCATGACCATGATCTTGTTCTTTATCCCTCTGAGATTGGATACGAGCTTTGGCTCCTCTGGCTTTGCGCTAAGCAGACTTTCAGGTGATTGAATATTGGATGACATTTTACATCTCCTTTTATTATTTTTGAGCGACCAGAGGATCAGTTCGATTCATTCTGGTCTTTGATGCTGACATAGTTCCCGCCTTTGATCTCTATTGCTTTGCCTGTGGTCAATGCAAAGGCTATCTTCTTTCTTGCACTCTTAAGATCTTCCCAGAATGCACGCCTTGATATCCCCATTTGTGTTGCTGCTTCCTGTTGCTGGAGTCCTTCATAGTCCACAAGTCTTAATGCTTCCAGCTCTTCCACTGCAACGGAGATCACTTCAAGTTCTGAAAGTGCCACTCCTCGTGGCTTAAAATAGAATCCCTCAGGGTTACATTTGACCCTTCTGGGGCTTTTAGGTCTTCCTCTGCATGTCATAGCATCGTATCCTCTCATATTTTAGCATCTATATAAGTAATTCCCACAACCCTTTTATATTTATTCACATTTGCTCAATATCATCTGTTTATATATTATTCCGGTCTATGCTTTCATAAAGAAAGGGTTACAGAATCCCGATAAGCAAAAGGCTATTATGTATTTTCATAGTTACTATATTAGAACTCATTGAGGAGATACTGTATATGGATAAGGACATGCTGATGTGGGACGAGACCATTTTCAGGGACGGTAGTGTTCTTGAACTGGACCATCTTCCTGATCATTTTTCCCATCGTGACTCGCAGGTGCAGTCCCTTATGTACAGCCTGCGCCCTGCGCTTCGGGGAATGCGCCCTGTCAACAGCCTCCTCAGCGGTCCGCCGGGCACCGGAAAGACGACCACGGTCATGAAAGTGTTCGAGGAGATGAAAAAACATACGAAAGATGTTGTCTTCGTAAAGGTCAACTGCCAGATGGACTCCACCAAGTTCGCTGTTATTGCAAGGGTTTACAAGGCACTTTTCAAAGTATCTCCTCCTGCATCCGGTGTTGCATTCAGGAAACTTTTCGAGAAGGTCATGAACTTCCTGATCGAGAACGAGAAGACCCTTGTATTGTGTCTTGACGATATCAATTATCTTTATCACGAAGGAAATGCCGATGATGTCATGTATTCCATGCTCAGGGCCCACGAACAGTTCCCGGGGGCAAGGGTGGGTGTTATCGCCATCGTCAGTGATACGGGGAAGCTCTACCAGTTCGATCCCAAGGTGAACTCGGTGTTCCTTCCTGAAGAGGTTGCATTCCCGAGATATGAATATGATGAACTCCAGGATATCCTTGGCAGGAGGATCGACCTTGCGTTCTATCCGAATGTCGTATCAGATGATGTAAAGGATTCTATTGTGGAATATGTTGATATGACAGGCGACCTGCGTGTGGGTATCGACCTTCTGAAACGTTCCGGCCTTAATGCTGAAAGACGGGCCAGCAGGACAATATCCGTTGACGACGTGGAGGAAGCATACGAAAAATCCCGTTTGCTGCATCTTGGGAGGAGCATCATGTCTCTCACATCGGATGAGAAGGCCCTTCTGGGGCTTATTGCAAAGCAAAAGGAGTGCCAGACCGGTGATCTTTACAAGCTCTTCCATGAATTGACAGGTCTTGGGTATACTCGCTTCTATGATATGGTCAACAAGCTCAACGATGCACGTTATGTGACCACTGATTTTTCCGGCAAGGGTACACGTGGTCGAACCAGGATCGTGAAGCCAAGATATCATCCGGAAGATATTCTCAAATGTCTTGAATAATTATGGGTGGGATGATGGAAACAAGGACCAAAGTATGGCTCACTGAGGATGGGAAGCACATAATCGGTGCTGGAAAAGTAAACCTTCTTAAAGTAATTGATGAAGAACGTTCTTTGAGCAAAGCATGCAAAAAACTTGGTATCTCCTACAAGCACGCATGGCTCATCCTGAAAAAGATGAACGAACGAGTTGATCACGAGGTCGTTTACACTGTCAGGGGTGGGAAAGATCAGGGTACTTTCCTGACCGAATACGGTAAGCAACTGATCGACGAATATGAAGCAAGCCGCACCTACATTGATGAAACGGTTGGTGATGATACATCATGGGAGAACATCTCTTTCAAATTGTCTGCCCGCAACAAACTGCTTGGCAGGGTTGTTAAGGTAGAGAAAGGGGACATTGTGTCCAAAGTGAAGATCGAGGTAGACCCGGCAATCCTTACATCCATTGTAACAGCAGAGGCAGTGGAAAGGCTTGATGTAAAAGAGGGTGATGAATTGTTCGCTATCATCAAATCCACTGAGGTCATGCTTGCAAAACCGTCCCGTATGCCTGATGAAGGTGAGGATGAATAAATGAGCTCTATTAGTATCCTTTCATGGAATGTCAATGGCCTGAGGTCCATGGTGAAGAAAGGTTTTCTGGAATGGGTTGCTGAAGCCCAGCCTGATATTCTCTGCCTTCAGGAGACCAAGGCACAGGAAAGGCAGCTTCCCACAAAACTTCGACATATCGATAGTTATATTCCATATTTCTTTTCAGCCGAACGTAAGGGTTACAGCGGTGTTGCGGTCTATACGAAGGCTCAGCCTGTGAACGTTGAATACGGGCTCGGTGAGAAACGTTTTGATGTGGAGGGCAGGACGCTCATCGCAGAATATGAGGATTTCGTTCTTTTCAACATATATTTCCCCAATGGGAAGGCTTCTGATGAGAGGCTCCAGTACAAGATGGATTTTTATGATGCATTTATGGGAAGGGCAGATGAATTCAAGGATAATGGCAAGAACGTCATTGTATGCGGGGATGTCAACACCGCTCACAAAGAGATCGATCTTGCACGACCTAAACCGAATGAGAAATCATCCGGATTCCTGCCTATGGAAAGGGAATGGATCGACAAATTCCTTGATCACGGATACGTTGATACTTTCCGGATGTTCAATCAGGAAGAAGGGCAGTATAGCTGGTGGGACCTGAAAACACGTGCGAGGGATCGCAATGTTGGCTGGAGGATCGACTACTTCTTTGCAAGTGAAAGCCTCCGGGACAGGATAACTTCAGCTTACATATTGCCGGACGTTATGGGTTCAGATCACTGTCCTATAGGACTTGATCTGGAGATCGATCAGTAATATGATCTTTTTTGTTTTTTGAATAGCTGGCAAGAAACCCCATAGCTATTGCTATCCTAATTTAAGCCAATGTTCAGAATGTATATTAAAAAAAGAATTGAAGGGCGCAGGATGCGCCCATATTTTTGTTATTTTATTTTCAGGTTTACATCATTGGAGGCATTCCGCCGCCCATGCCACCCATGCCGCCTTCTGGCATTGGTGGTGCTCTGGTGGATGCAATGATGTCGTCGATCCTGAGGATCATGACTGCTGCTTCTGCTGCTGAGTTCATTGCCTGGGTCTTTACCCTGAGTGGCTCAACAACTGCGTTCTCCCACATGTCGATGACAGTGCCGGTGTAAACGTTGAGACCAGCGGTCTTTGTGCCCTTCTCGTGGTGTGAACGAAGTTCAACAAGCATGTCTATTGGGTCAAGACCTGCGTTCTCTGCAAGTGTCCTTGGGATGATCTCGAGAGCTTCTGCGAATGCCTTGACTGCAAGCTGTTCCCTTCCGCTGAGGGTTGCTGCATACTCGTTGAGTCTGAGTGCAACCTCTACTTCAGGTGCTCCGCCACCAGCGACGAGCTCTTCATCTTCAATAGCAACAGCGACTACACGGAGTGCATCTTCGAGTGCTCTCTCGATGTTGTCGATTACGTGCTCTGTACCGCCACGGAGGAGGATTGAAACTGACTTTGGATTGACACAGCCGGTGATGAATACCATGTTGTCGCCACCGATCTTTCTCTCTTCGACGAGGTCTGCCTGTCCAAGGTCGTCTGCGTTCATCTCTTCGATGTTGGTTACAAGTTTTGCACCTGTGGAGCGGACAAGTTTCTCCATGTCGCTCTTCTTGACACGCCTGACTGCAAAGAGACCTGCCTTTGCAAGGAAGTGCTGTGCCATGTCATCGATTCCCTTCTGGCAGAATACGACGTTTGCGCCACTGTTGGTGATGCTGGTCACAAGGTTTCTGAGCATTGCCTCTTCCTGGTCGAGGAAGGACTGGAGCTGGTCAGGGGATGTGATGGAGATCTCTGCATCGACTTCTGTTTCCTTGAGTTCGATAGCAGTGTTGAGGAGTGCGATCTTTGCACCTTCGATCTTCTTTGGCATGTTGGCGTGTACCCTTTCCTTGTCAAGGATCATACCTTCGATGAGCTCGGAGTCGTCGATACGTCCGCCGACCTTCTTCTCGATCTTGACATTCTCGATACCGACCTTGTTTCCGTCATCCTGGTCAACGATGCTGGTAATTGCGTCTACAGCGATCTTGGAAAGTACTTCCTTTGATGCTTCTGCGCCCTTTCCGGTCATTGCGGTGTCTGAGATCTTGGTGAGCATTTCCTTGTTGTCACATGTGACCTGCTTTGCAAGGGTCTTGAGGATCTCTCCTGCCTTCTTGGAAGCCATCCTGTATCCGGATGCAATGATTGTTGGGTGTACGTCCTGGTCGATCATCTCTTCTGCTTTCTTGAGAAGTTCGCCTGCAATGACAGCTGCAGATGTTGTACCATCTCCGACCTCATCGTCCTGTGTCTTTGCGACCTCGACGATCATCTTTGCAGCTGGGTGCTCGATGTCCATCTCTTTGAGGATAGTTGCACCGTCGTTGGTGATTACTACATCTCCGAGGGAGTCTACAAGCATCTTGTCCATACCTTTTGGACCAAGTGTTGTTCTTACTGCTTCAGCAACTGCCTTTGCTGCCATGATGTTGTTGCTCTGGGCATCCCTGCCCTTTGTTCTCTGGTTACCTTCTCTTAAAATGAAGATAGGCTGTCCTGACATCTGTCCTGCCATTTATTTTAACCTCCTATATTAAACATAGATCAATATAACTGCCTGTGTCTCAGGCCGTTTTTACATGTTTGTGGTTCTATATAAAGTTAACTGATTTTTTGTTTTTTGAGCCTTCAGGTACAGGTACCTTTTGAGCATGTATCTGGTTCAATAAATCCTGTTAAATGCAGGTATGATCGTCTATGATCGAATTTCATAGGGCTCTGAAAAAAATCTAAAAAAAGATAGTTGGCCCCTATTATTAATTCAAGAAATAATTCAAGAGACCTTTTTTGTGAAGGGCTGTAACATTTGTCATTACAGTCCTGAGAAAAGAACGCCGCTTGTCAGCTCAGCTGACAATGGCTTTTGGTGATCTCTTAAAGAAACGCCTCTTGGATCCGTTGGATGCGTATCTCTGTGCAGGACCTGGGTGTGCCTTTGCTCCAAAAGCCTTCTCCACTTTGATTGTCCTTCCTTTTCTTCCCTTTACCTTTACCCATTCAATGCTTCCTGTTTTGCCCATTATCAGTCCTCTCTGTGATTTTGTTAATTTTATTTATACGGTTTTAAGGCCCGTAGTCGCCTCTGATATATTATATTTGTAATTGGCACAAGTTCTCGAACTTTGTGACCTGGTAAATACAATGTTATAGGTTCCCTTTAGATGTAATGTTTATAGTTAAAGTTTACGGAACTCAGGAACATTATAATGTTCGAAAATAGCCCCTTTCATCTCACAAATTAAGCAGTTGGTAATTAAATAAACAAATATATCTATGTTCCTGTACATCTGTTCCCTATGACCCTTGAGCCGGTTCACATAAAGGCCATTTCCAGTATGGTAGCCCGTATCGACAGCATGTCAGAGGACGAGGATCCGGAGAAGGCACCTGAGATCTTTGAACTCCTCAGTGAGCTGGAATACGACGGGAAGGTAGTTCTCAAGGCCCTGGGGAAACTTTTCCGCGGGAAGGTTGACATTGACCGAATGTCACTTGCAAAAGACCCTTTTGAGAAGACATATTCCTGTGACAGTGGTAGTACCAATCCGATATCCTTCAACAGCGGTCTCTACATAGACCTCTGCCATTGCAGTATTGCTTCAACGCCCACAGACATCGAAATGCATTCAAAGTGGACCATGGTTATGTCATCGTACTCCCCATCCACTGCAATGGTCATCGATACTACAGGCGGATGGGAGAGGTTCGACGGAAATGAAGGCCGTGCATCCATTGTGAGGATCAGGCCCGGACTGCTTAAGAAAAGGGTTGACCGGATGGTGCATAACATTGCACTGTACCTTTCGGAATCGGAGCACATCCTCTGGCTCATGGACAGGTTTGATGAAGACAGTTTTTTCATAATGGATGGTCCCATCTATCCAAAACAGCTGATGTACTGGATGGTTGTGGAATCCGAAGATGTGCAGATCAGGGACGATGAGAACGCAAAGCAGATCCTGCAGAACTATGTTGACATCATGGACCATCACATTGGTAACAGAAGACCTCTCATCGGTTTTGTGAAGAACCCGGAGGACATGCAGATCATGATAACTCTTCGAAAGAAGCATGGCATGTCAGACCTGCCCTGGCTGAGGGATTCCCAGTTCTTCAAGAACGTGCTCTCCTCCGGTGCAGAGGAAGGTCGGGGAAAGGGAGTTCCTGAAGGAAAAAGCAGCCGGTGGATCACATATACCAACTGGTTCCTGCAGCCAAACCAGTTCTACGAGAACATGATGGACAGCACTTCCCTTATGCTGGCTCCTGAAATGGAGCTGGAGCACAGGTTCCCGAAAGAGGACTATGCTATTACATTCTTCATGGTGTTCGTTCCGTCTCTTGACGTTCTTTTCAAGGTAGAGGCGCCTTACGGGATCACCAAAGATGAGCAGATGAGGGACCTGATGACGAGGAAGGTCCTGCATGATATTGCCGTTAATGGCATTCCCATGACCCTTTCAAAGGCGGACTCGCTTGCGAAGATAAGGATCGTGGAAAAAAAGCTGATCAAAGGTATGTTCAAGGATCAGAAGATCGATACAATTTATAATGATGTGAGATGGGGTGAATCAACAGATGATCAATGATACAGATATATTGGCATATGCATCAGGAAGTTCTCTTGATGAAGAGAAACAGCTGTCAACGGAAAATGGTAAGTCTCTGGATGGAACTGTTTTCGAAGAGTATGATACCGGGTTTACGGCTGATATGTTGAAAGGTGATGTGAACAATGCCTTTGGTATCATTACAACAGGTTTTGAGCCGCTGGAGGTCACGGAGTCAGGTTCAAAGATCGCAGGCTACATTACCACGGAACATAGGTCGCAGGTGCGTCTGGGTACATATGTTATAGTTCCGTATGAGGATGAGCATCTCTTTGCACGCATCTGGAAGCTCCAGTACCAGCAGCAGTTCGAGGTGGATGACGCCACTGAGATCCACTCACGCAGGATGCTCAGGAGCAATACCACAGCAGAGCTTGACTACAAGTACCTTGCATACCTGGATCCCATTTGCATCCTGTATGAGCAGGAGCCGGGAAATGCCGATTCACTGATGCGTCGTATGGCAGACCGCATCCCCCGGCCGAACACTCCGATATTGCCGGTCACAGAGAAACTGAAGATCCAGACCGGTCTGAACATTCCCCGCGAAGGTATCTTCCTCGGGCATCTGAGCGTGGGAGGTGAACTTGTACATACCCATGCATCACCCCCAACGGTTCCATACTACCTGAGGAACGATTACTCTATGGGCGATCCGCTGATATTCCGGCATATGCTTGTATGTGGAAGTACCGGTACGGGTAAGACCTTCCTTACAAAGAACATCCTGCGCCAGTTCATGAGCGAGGAAAACATGTATCAGGTGCGTGATAATGGAGAGGGTGTGAAAAAGAACAGGATGCCTTGCCTTGTGATAATGGATCCTCAGGATGAATACTCACAACTTCTCGAAGACAACCCTGAACTTGTTTCTTCCGATGAGCATAATATGAACTCCGAGAGTGTCATGTTTGGTGGTGTTCCTTCCACTAAGACCTTTGTGGCAAAGGTGGATGGTCACAATTACAATGGAAGGTCCCGTGCCGAGCAGGCAGAATTTACGATCCCCTTCGAGATGGTCAGGAACAATTCCTGGCTTATCGCTGCAGCAGGGCTGACTGAATTGCAGGGAATTGCCCTGGAACTCCTGCTTGAGGATTACTTCAGAAGACCCGGCACGCATACGTACAACGGCTTTATCGAACACATCGATGATGCAGGCGTGAGGGGAACCTATGTTGACAACGGGAAGGTGCATGAATCATCCTATGACGGTATCGTAAGGAAGGTGAAGAACCAGGCCTTCAGGCGTGTCTTTGATCAGCCGGCAACACCAATAACCGAGATGCTTGCGGATATCTTCAAAGCGGGACAGGTTTGTGTGTTCCCCACCGAGTACATCTCGAACAGCAGGATACGTGATCTCATAACACTTACACTCATGACCATTGTGGTGGACAACAAACTGAGCACTTCAGGCGCTGCACTGGTAAAGGAAACACCGATCATCCTTGTGCTGGATGAAGCACACAGGTACCTTGCGAAAGGTTCCGGCGAGCACTCCAAGCGTATCATTTCCAAGTTCGCGGATGCAGCCCGTCAGGGGCGTAAGGAAGGCCTTGGACTGTTCCTGATCACGCAGGACCCCCAGGACATCGATGAGACCGTGTTCAAGCAGGTCAACAGTCGTGTGATTCTGAACCTTTCAAATGATGCCGCAATAAGTGCTATGAAGGTCAAAAAGGAATATGAAAAACGTATTCCATACCTTAAGAAAGGTCAGATGATCATCCAGAGTCCTGATAACAGTGATGTAGTGGAGATCACAGGGCTTTCAAAATGCGTTGTAAAGCATATCTGAGAGTTTTTTGAACCTCTCTTGCGATACGTATATATAGGCCTAATACGTATGGGAGCAACTACTCACATATGCGTTGGGCCGGTAGCTTAGTCAGGCAGAGCGATGGACTCTTAATCCATCGGCCGAGGGTTCAAATCCCTTCCGGCCCGCTTTTTATTATTACTGATTTTTTTCATAACTTCAAGTGTTTAGCTAACAGTTTGTATTCTATCTATTTTTGACTTCGGGATCTTCGTTTTTTCTGTAATATCAGTAACGATCTAAATATACGCTACATTCCACAGTACACAATGACTTTTTATCGGATGTTATCAATCATATAACAAAATAATATTAGTTACAAAATTTAGTTTTAATGTGGTATATTTATGGTACGAACAGATCTCATCCCGGTAATGAAAGCGTGCATTTTCACATGTGTCCTCTTCCTCGTATTTTCAGCGGGTATCGCAAGTGGGGAAATGGAGCAATCCGATGATGAGGGATGGGTGCAGATATTTTTCGAAAATTCTAATGTTTGGGCAGGTGGCTATTCTGTTCAGCAGACCTCTGACGGAGGCTATGTAATTACAGGCTACTACAAAAGCTGGCCTGAATCCTTTGTGAATGAATCCGATTACGAAGACCAGGTTGTGGAAGGTGCCTGCCTGATCAAGACCTATTCTAATGGCACTCTCCAGTGGTTCAGGGTCTTCGATGCGGATTATGATACCTTTCCGAATGCGGCCAGATCCGTTCAGCAAACGTCTGATGGTGGCTACGTAATGGTCGGATCTTATGTGGATGATTCGCTTGATGTCTGGCTTATCAAGACCGATGCTCAAGGAACAAAAGAATGGGATAAGACCTTCGGAGGTTCCGGCAAACAGGTCGGCTATGATGTCAAGCAGACCTCGGATGGTGGATACATTGTCACCGGTACCACTTCTTATGGGCAAAATATCTATCTTCTCAAGACCGATGCTGATGGCAATGAAGAATGGGAGAAAATATTCGGTGGCTCAAAATTTGCAAGTGGGCGATCTGTTCTTCAGACCTCGGATGGCGGTTATATTTTAACCGGAGACAACTGGCTTATTAAAACAGATCCTGAAGGTAATGAAGAGTGGAACACAACAAGTTTTGGAGGACGTTCCATCTGCCAGGCTCCGGATGGTGGCTATGTTATAGCTGTCGACAGTTACGATGTAGAGATCATCAAGATCGATCATGCCGGTAATGAAGAATGGACTCGTACATTTGATGATTTTGGCTCAGGGAGTTGCAATGATGTTCAGGGAACGTTCGATGGTGGCTACATCCTAACCGGCAGTTATTATGCAGGCTAGGACAAGATCGATGCTTATCTAATTAAGACCGATGCGCAAGGAAATAAAGAATGGGATCGATCGTTTGGGGATGTTGGTGAAGACCGGGGTTTTTCCGTTAAGCAGGCCTCTGATGGGGGATACGTTCTCACCGGTAGAACATACTCTTACGGGGAAGATGCCTTCCTGATCAAGACCGATGCTGAAGGCAACACCGGTGAAGATAGGATGACTCCTCCGCCAAGGAGTGTGTCCCGTATGATGGATGTTATTTCATCTATCGGTTTCATAGTGATGTATCTGTTTGCTCTGTTGCAGATTTTTGCCATCCCACTTATTATACTGTTGATACTTGTTTATCTGTGGAAAAGGCACAAATGAACCGGGATTGTGCAGATTTCAGAGTTTTGAAGCTTATCTTCTTCCGAAATCTATATATCATGAAAATACGTATGGGAGCAACTACTCACATATGCTTTGGGCCGGTAGCTTAGTCAGGCAGAGCGATGGACTCTTAATCCATCGGCCGAGGGTTCAAATCCCTTCCGGCCCGCTATCAAATCATGTCTTTTTCTGAAATTTTTCAAATCGAATCGACCATTTGGATAATTTTATAATGTTTGTCCCGTTTTACGTATCGTATTGATATTACATGCCATTGTATGATATTACATACTAATTTCCATCTTTAAGGTGAGAACAATGCCAAAAGTAAGTGTTGATATTCCACAGGAACTTCTTGACGACCTTAACGCACATGTAGGAAATGACAGGAAGTTCGTCAGCCAGTCCGATGCCATAAGAACTGCCATCCGCAAGATGCTTGACATGATGGATGATATCGACCGAAGGCATGGAAGGCTGGATCAGGAAAGGCCCTGATGGGTCTACATATTAAAAAATATAATTATGAAAGGTTTTGGCTCAGAGCTTTTTAAGGAATTCCAGACTCTCCTTCCCTTCTTTCAGATTGCTCATCTCGGTAACAAGTCTTCCTTTGTAACTGGATAATCCTTTTTTCACAGCTTCCCAGTTGACAGAGCCTCTGCCTGCAGGAAGATGCTCATCCCTTTTGCCCATGTTGTCATGCAGGTGTACGTGGATGATCCTGTCACTGCACTTTTCAAGGAATTCTTCAAGATGGCCTGTTGTGTTCGCATGTCCAACATCCAGTGTCATTCCGACGTTGTCACGGTTTACTTCATCCAGTATCCTGAGTATCTCATCAGGCTCCCTTCCGAAAATCATCGGGAAATCGGGCATATTTTCCACAGCAATGGAGATCCCGTGCTCATCAGCAGTATCACAGAGTTCCTGAACGGAGCGGACATTCGTATCCCATGCACGTTCAGGTACCTTCTTACCGTATGGTGAAAGATATCCGGGATGTACCACCGCGACCTCTACAAGTCCGGATGCCAGTGAAATATAGTTCTTCATCTGCCTGAGCACTTCCTCGTGTATCCCGGGATTAAGGCCAGCCATGTTCATGTCTGAAAAGGGCAGATGCATGGTGAGTACAAGGTTGGTGGTCTCAAGCACTTCCCTTACTTTTGGAATGCTTTCTTCAGTGAGGCACTGGGTACCTTCCTGCACCATCTCCCATCCTGTGAAGCCAATGTCTTCAAGTTTGTAGGCCCAGGAGAAAGGCTCCTCAAGGACTGCATTTGATGAGAAACTTATCTTGCTGACGTCCATGTTCTCTATTTCCTATGTTTCAAAGTTTCAAAGTTCCGGCATATCAGCCTCAAACAGGGCAACCCCATCTTCGGTAGGTGGTGTAAGCCACTCGATCAGTATCTCCATATCCTCTGCATTATCTGCTTCTATGTCAACGTTTATGGAACCAAGGGGCTCTTCAATAGCAGGGGCAAAGTTCAGCCTTCCTTTTGTTGCGACCTGCTTGTTAATGAGGAAATGTGTCCTGGTGGGATGCTTGTAACTTCCGGCTACCAGTCTGGTGCGGGCAGTATCTATGATCTCTTCTTTCCTGATAAGGTCGTGAATGTCCCTGAGACTTTCAATGTCCCCGGTTCCCTCGATAAACTTTCCTTCGTCGGTAGTGACCGTTTCCAGTTCGATCAAAGGGAACATCTTCAGGATCGCGTCTTCAACCTTTTTCTCATCTTCTGTAGGATTGATGATGGTAGTTACTTTTACTTCGATCATGCATTCTCCAGAATTGTTTTGATATCTTCCTTGAACTCATCGATGGTGCTGGTGTTCTCAACGGTGATATTTGCAACCTTGATAGCTTCTGCAAGACCCCATCCGAGTTCCCGTTCATCCCTTATTTTCAATGCCTCTATGTCGGTCATATCATCGCTTCTTCCACGGCTTGAGACCCTTTCAAAGCGCATTTCCAGAGGCGCATCAATGAATACCAGCGTGAAGTCCTCTCCGAAGTGGTCCTTGAAAAAGATGACCTCAGCTATTCCGCGAACCCCGTCAACGACAACGAGGTCTTTGCCCAATGCCTCTATCTTCGGTACACAGCGTTTTGCAACGGCATCCATGCCTTCCCTGTCCCTCAGGTCGTTGGCCACGCCACCGGTGTTCGCATCTGTGGGGTCAAGTCCTCTGGCCTTTACCTCGTCACGTATGACATCTCCCATGTTGACAACATTTATCTTCTGTTCCTTTACAACATCTGATGCCACGGATTTCCCTGCTGCCGGCATTCCTACAAAAGCTATGATCTTCATATTTCGTGATCCTGTTGTGATTTGAGTAATGATAAATTGGAATTGTATTTTCCATTACACGCATTAGTGTATATTATAGGTACGGTGAACGGGATTATCAAGGTTTTGATTTTATATATCAGTATGTCTTTGAGTGAGATGAGCTTAATATGAGACTGGGCGGCGTTGATCTTACTGGTAACCTTTTGCTTGCACCCATGGCTGATGTGACGAATCTTGCCTTCAGGTTGATGTGCAAAAAGTATGGTGCATCCCTTTCCTTTACTGAGATGATCAGTTCGGATGCTGTTGTACACGGGAACGAAAAATCCTTCCTTCGGGGTATGACATGTGAGGAAGAGCGTCCCTTTGGTGTTCAGCTGTTCGGCCACTGCCCGGAGACCATCACTGAGGCAGCACTTATAATTGAGGAAATGTTCGATCCGGAGGTCATTGATATCAACCTTGGATGTCCCTCTCCTGCTATTACGAATGCAGGGTGTGGTTCTGCACTGCTTCGCTCTCCCGATGTGGTGAGCAGCATCTTCGCTAGCCTCTGTGAGAATGTGGACACTCCGGTGACTGCAAAGATACGTATCCTTGAAAGCATGGATGATACCCTTGATATTGCCAATCGGGTCGAGGAAGCCGGTGTCTGTGCGATCACTGTCCATGGGCGTACAAGGGAGCAAGGTTACCAGGGGTTTGCAGACCATAGTTATGCAAAACGTATCAAAGAGGAGCTCTCGATCCCGGTTATTGCCAATGGTGATGTAAGGGATGGTGAGTCCGCAGAGCGTATTCTGGAATATACCGGTTGCGATGGTCTCATGATCGGGAGGGCAGCCATGGGCGATCCTCATGTATTTTATCGCATATCGCGATACCTTGAGGATGGTGAGCTTATCGGAACCTGTTGTGAGCAGCGCAGGGATGATCTTCTTGAGTACATCAGGCTGCTGGAGAAGTTCGACCTGGTATCACATGTGAACATGAAAGCGCATTCTCAGTGGTTTACCCGTGGATTGAAGGGTAGCAGAAATATTCGTCTGGAAATAGGTAACGCGGATTCTCACACTTCTCTTATAGAATGTATCCGGAATATGTGCGGGGATGTTCAGGCATAACTTTTGCGCATATGTGCATCAAATATCCTTGACGTCGGATGATGCTGTTTTCTTGAACAATCTGTCATTTTTCAGGTTGTATTTTTTTATCGATTTACCGAAAGACTAAATAGTAATTAGGATTGTACACAATTAAACATTGCATTTAGACTGCTATATATATTTTTAGCTGTCATTGCATGTATAGATCAGCTACATCCCAGAGGAAAATTCCTTGTGGCGTCAACTTCGTTTCCCTGTTGGACCTTGTCCAGGAACGAGTTTGGTAGCTGTTGTTTATTGAACTATCATAAATTTACTGTCTTACGGAGAATACGCATGAAAGAAATACGAATACACGGTAGAGGCGGACAGGGGTCTGTTACTGCTGCTGAGCTGCTGGCTGTTGGAGCTTTTGCTGATGGCAAGTTCAGTCAGGCATTCCCTGCTTTTGGTGTGGAACGTCGTGGTGCACCTGTTCAGGCATTTACCAGGATCAGCGATGAACCGATCAGACTTAGAGCCCAGATCTATGAGCCGGACTATGTTATTGTCCAGGACCCGACACTTCTTGAAGTAGTCAGTGTCGAAAGCGGTGCAAAGGATGATGGTATTATCCTTATCAACAGTGACTTTGATCCTGAGCACTTCGATCTTGACACCAACGCCAAGATCATGACCGTCAACGCTACAAAGATCGCTCTTGATGTTATCGGAAGACCTATTGTGAACACTGTTCTCTTAGGTGCTTTCGCAGGTGCTTCCGGTCTTATCGATCCGGAGTCCATCAAGGAAGCTGTTAAGGAGCGTTTCCCCGGCAAAGTAGGTGAGAAGAACGCAGAGGCTATCCAGAAAGCCTACGACATGATGAAGGAGGCTTAAACTTATGGCAATCCCACCAGGAGGAGTCTGTGCTCCAGGTTCCACTCTTGTTAACAAGACCGGAGGATGGAGAACATTCAAACCTGTCTATGATTATGACAAATGCATCAAATGCAAGCTCTGTGAACTCTTATGTCCGGACGCATCGATCGATCCAAGGGACGATGGTTTCTTCGAGTTCAACTATGACTTCTGCAAAGGATGCGGTATTTGTGCAAACGAATGTCCAAAGGACGCTATTGAAATGGTTCTGGAGGAGAAATAAATGCGTCGCGATTATGAAAATGAGAAGAAAGATATGGTCGTTGTTGAGGGATCGTACGCGGTCGCAAGCGCTGTAAAGGCATGCAGGCCAAATGTTATCTCCGCATATCCTATCACACCACAGACCCATATTGTAGAAGAGCTTTCCCAGTTCATTGCTGACGGGGAAATCCCAAACTGTGAATATGTAATGGTCGAGTCTGAGTTCTCCGCACTTTCCGCACTGGTCGGTTCATCCGCAGCAGGCGCAAGGAGCTATTCTGCAACAACCTCACAGGGTCTTGAACTAATGCACGAGGTCCTTTTCAACGTTTCAGGTATGAGATTACCTGTTGTAATGACCATTGCGAACAGGGCAGTCAGTGCACCTATTAACATCTGGAACGACCAGCAGGATTCCATCTCCCAGAGAGACACCGGCTGGATACAGCTCTATGCTGAGGACACACAGGAAATTTCCGATATGACCGCACAGGCATTCAAGATCGCTGAGGATCCGGATATCCTGCTTCCGGTAATGACCTGTATGGACGGTTTCATCCTGTCCCACGTTTACGAACCTGTCGTCCTTCTTGACGATGATCTTGTAGCAGAATACCTGCCACCATTCGAGCCTGAACTGAAGCTCGACCCGAAGAACCCAAAGACCTTCGGTGCATTCGCAGATCCAAACTCCTACACTGAGTTCAGGTACCTGCAGCAGCAGGCAATGGACAAGGCATTGAAGAAGATCGAGGATGCTGCTGATGAGTTCTATGACCTCTTTGGCAGGTACTACGGTGGTCTTATTGACACATATGAGACAGATGATGCAGATATCATCCTCATGGCAATGGGTTCAATTGTAGGTACCATCAAGGATGTCATCGACAAGCTCAGGGCAAACGGCGTCAAGGTCGGTCTGCTTAAGGTCAGGTCCTTCCGTCCGTTCCCGGTTGAAGCTATTCACAATGTAATCAAGGATGCAAAGGTCGTTGTTGCACTTGACAAGAACATCTCTATCGGTCTTAACGAAGGTGCACTCTTCACCGAGACCAAGGGAAGTCTGTACAACACCAAGATCGATGTTCCTGTGATCGGCTTTATGATCGGTCAGGGAGGTCGTGATATTCCTGTAGAGACCATCGAGAATATCGTCGATGAGGCAAAGAAAGTAATGGATTCAGGTATCACTGTCGAAAGCCAGTTCACTGACCTGAAGGAGGAGTTGTTATGAAATCACTGTTAGCACCAGGACACAGGGGATGCGCAGGTTGCTGTGACGCAATGGCTGCAAAGTTCACTCTCATGGCAGCAGGTGAGGACTGCATTGTCGTAAGTCCTACCGGATGTCTTGAAGTTATGACCACCCCATACCCGGAATCCTCATGGGAGATCCCATGGATCCACTCACTCTTCGAGAACAACGCAGCAGTTGCATCAGGAATCGAAGCTGCTCTTAAGGCAAAGGGCGAGATGGGCAAGACCAAGATCATCGCAATGGGCGGTGACGGTGCAACACTCGATATCGGTATGCGCTCCGTATCCGGTGCATTCGAGCGTGGACACGATTTCACATTCGTCTGTATCGACAACGAAGCATACATGAACACCGGTGTTCAGAGAAGTGGTGCAACACCATTTGCTGCATCAACCACAACCAGTCCTGCTGGTACGGTATCCTTCGGTAACATCCGTCCAAAGAAGAACATGCCAGCTATCATTGCAGCACATGGTTCACCATACGTTGCAACAACTTCCATCGGATATCCAAAGGACATGATCAGGAAGGTCAAGGCAGCAGTGGATGTCGAAGGTCCAACCTATGTGCACGCACACGCACCATGTACAACCGGATGGGGATTTGATACTTCCAAGACCGTAGAGGTCGCAAAGATGGCAGTCGAGACATGCCTCTGGCCACTCTATGAGATGGAAGATGGTGAGATCACCAAGGTCAAGAAGGTCAAGAACCCTAAACCAGTAGAAGATTACCTCAAGATGCAGCGCCGTTTCAAGCACCTTTTCACAAAGGAAGGCGGAGACGAGATGATCAAGAAGATCCAGGCGCTTGCTGATGAGAATATTGAGAAGTTCGGGTTACAGTAAACCCGAAACTCATTCCTTTTTTTTACTTTCTTTTTTTAGCTATTTTTCAGTAGCTATCGCTTTCTTCCTCAAGACCGTCGAAGTATTTCCGTGTCTCCTGTACGATGATCCTGCGTAAGGCCAGTATGGCTATGAGGTTTGGGATAACCATCAGCCCGTTGACGATATCCGCAAGGATCCATATGGTGTCCAGCGTGAGGTAAACTCCCCCTCCCACAAGTGCGATGTAAATGATCCTGTAAGGCATGATGCCCCGGACACCCACAAGGAATTGCACACATCTTTCACCGTAGTAGTTCCAGCCGAGTATTGTGGTGAATGCAAAGAACATTAGGCCTGTGCCGACGATCAGGGAGCCGAAGCTTTCAAGTCCTGTAGAAAATGCATATGATGTCATGTAAGCGCCTTCGAAATCACTTGTCCAGGCCCCCGTCATCACAAGGACGATGCCTGTCATGGTACAGACGATGATGGTGTCGAAAAAGGTCCCTGTCATGGAGATGAGTCCCTGTTTTGCAGGTTCCCTGATCCTTGCGGCAGCGGCTGCAATTGGTGCACTTCCAAGTCCTGACTCATTTGAGAACACCCCTCTTGCTATTCCCATCTGGACAGCCAGTATCATCGTGGATCCTAGGAATCCTCCTGCTGCAGCCGTGGGTGTGAATGCGGAGCGTATGATCAGTGAAACGGTTGAAGGCAGCAGTTCGAGATTCGAAAATATTATGATAAGACATCCCAGCACATAGGCCACAGCCATGAAAGGGACCAGTACCTGCGCTACTTTTGCTATGCTTTTAATACCGCCTATAGTTACCATTGCAACAAGGATCGTAATAACGATTGCAGTATAGAACGGAGGCACATTGAGTGTGATGGCAGCCGAATCTGCTATGGCATTGACCTGCGGGAAGATGCCGATGCCAAAGAAAGCGACACAAACTCCACTAAATGCAAAGAAGACCGCAAGGGGTCTGCTGTAGGACTTATCTGCCAGTCCTCTTGTGATGTAATGCATGGGACCACCTGCCATCTGTCCGTTCTCGTCCACTGTCCTGTACTTTACCGCAAGCATGCATTCGGCATATTTTGTTGCCATTCCGAAGAACGCTGCCAGTCCCATCCAGAAAAGGGCACCCGGACCTCCGGCCTTGATAGCAGTGGCAACTCCCACTATGTTCCCGGTTCCGATGGTTGCTGCAAGGGCTGTTGTAAGGGCCGCGAAACTGGAGATGTCTCCCTCGTGGTCGTTGTCAGAAGAGTCAGGCCTGATGACGTAACGTAATGCCAGTGGTAGCCTGAATACCTGTATGAGTCCTAGACTGAGTGTTAGGTATACTCCTGTTCCCACAAGGAAGAGCAAGAGAGGTGGTCCCCATACAAGGCTGTCAATGGTCTTGAGGATACTGAGAATGTCAGGTCCTGTAGTGAACAATTCGGTAAAGGCCATGCATCTTTCCTATTGTCTCTTTATTTATTTCAATTATTCTTCCCATGGTAACATCCGGACAGATACTATTTTGGATGTCCTTCATTTCAGGAATTTCAGGAAAACGTTTTGTATTGTGCTAACAAAATACCTGTGAGGATCACAATGGACAACACTGAGAACTTCGGCCAGATATGGTCTATATTGAAAAAAGAATATCCCGATCCACAACCTGAACTGGATTACACCAATGAGTTTGAGCTTTTGATCGCAACGATCCTTTCCGCGCAGTGTACGGATGCACAGGTGAACAAGGTAACAGCTGAACTGTTCAGTAAGTATCCGGATGCAGGATCACTCGCAGATGCCGATATCACTGATCTGGAGAAGGAAATCTATTCCACAGGTTTCTATCGGGCAAAATCGAAGAACATCAAAAAGACTTCCCAGTTGATCATCTCTGAGTTTGCAGGTAAGGTCCCGGATACAATGGAAGACCTGACATCACTTCCAGGCGTTGCCAGGAAAACGGCCAACATAGTTCTTGCGAGGGGCTTTGGGAAGGTCGAAGGTGTTGCAGTGGACACTCATGTGAAAAGGGTTTCCGGTAAGCTTGGGTTTACTGAGAATACCGATCCAAAGAAGATCGAAAAGGACCTCATGAAGCTTGCAGATCAGCATGAATGGGACGACCTTTCAATGACGCTTATCCTTCACGGACGTCGTGTCTGTGATGCGAAGAAGCCAAAATGTGGTATGTGCGTGGTTGCAGAGTTGTGTCCGTCAAGTATCGAATGAGCAATATTTCCGGGAGAATTTAAGATGAATGTCCGTTCAAAATATTTAATGTTTGGAGCTGGGCTTGTTCTGGCATCGGCTATCCTCCACCTGGTACATTACCTCATATTCCATGATATGCACCACATTTCCATCTATCTTGTGGGAAGAATTGCCTTTGTGCCACTGGAAGTCCTGCTTGCCTCTTTGATCATCCACCACTTCCTCGAGCGTATTGAGAAAAAACACCAGGTGGAAAAACTGAACATGATAATCGGGAGCTTTTTCAGTGAGGTTGGTACCAACCTTCTTACAGTGATCTCTGATGCTGATCCGGACCTTGACAGGGTAAGGGAGAAATTTGTCATAAAGGACATGTGGTCGGAAAGCGACTTCTCTGATCTTGAGGCCTTCCTTAAGAACTATGATTACAAGGTCGATGCAAGAATGATCGATCTGGTCTCATTCTCTTCGTCACTGGTCAGCAAAAGAGCTTACATGGCATCTCTGTTACAGAACCCTATAATGTTCGAGCATGAGCCATTCACCGAGCTCCTCAGGGCTGTATTCCACATGACTGAGGAATTGGATTACAGGGAAGACCTTTCAGCTCTTCCGGAGTCTGATAAGATACATCTTTCAGGTGACATTAAAAGGGTTTACAGTTTACTTGCACGCGAATGGCTGGTGTACATGCAGTATCAGAAAGCCAACTATCCGTTCCTGTTCTCACTTGCCATGAGGACGAATCCGTTCGATAAGAATGCAAGTGTGATAGTTCAGTAACGGTTGAATGCTGTTCAGCACAATTCACTGTTGACCCAATAATGACAATTCATGAGACTTTCCATGAGCATTTCAGGTTCATGGAAGTTCTCATCTATTGGGTTGAGTTTCCTTTTACTCCTCACTTTCACTCCACTTGCCAAATACTTAAAACCAACTTCCTCCATATTCACTCTTTACAATGTCCCGAATAATCCTCCATGTCGATATGGACTACTTTTATGCCGCCATAGAAGAGCGTGAAGATCCTTCAATTAAGGACAAGGCGGTTGTAGTGTGCATGTATTCCAACAGAGGTGAGGAAGGAGGGGCGGTAAGCACCTGCAACTACATTGCAAGGGATGCAGGTATTCATTCGGCCATGCCCTGCAGGCTTGCGAAGTCCATCAAGCCGGATGCTGTGTACCTACCGGTCAGGAAAGAGTTCTATACCGAGGTCTCAAACCGGATCATGGAGATCCTGAGATCATACGCCGATGGTGATGGCGAGCTTTTCGAGAAGATAAGTATCGATGAGGCTTTCATAGAGATCACCGATGGGGCAGGTGGTGACTTTGACAGGGCAAAGCAGATCGCAGAGCGTATCAAAGCGGATGTAAAGGAGATGGAGGGCCTTACCTGCTCGGTGGGTATCGGTCCCAACAAGATAATTGCCAAGATGGCATCCTCCCGGCAGAAACCGGATGGTATCACTCTTATCCGGGAAGGGGATGTAGGGGATTTCCTGAACGAGATGCCGGTCTCAAAGCTCTGGGGCATAGGCAATGTCACCGAAGATAAGCTGGCAGAGATGGGCATTGAGACCGTGAGCCAGCTTGCAGGGCGTGATGTGCAGGAACTCATCGGGGCTTTCGGAAAGACCCGTGGTACGTGGCTCAAGATGGCTGCATCGGGTATCGATGACAGTCCGGTAAAGGAGAAGACCAGCTCTGACCAGATAGGCAGGATGGCCTCGCTGACCCATGATACCCGCAAGAGCGATCTTGTGCTATCCCTGCTTGACGAGCTCATAGATGATGTGTTCTCAAAGGTGCAGTCCCGAAGTGTATCATTTCGGTCTGTTACGGTAACTGTCATTCATTCGAACTTCAAGACCGTAACTAAAAGCCACACACTGAATCACCCGGTTGCAGACAAATCAATGCTTCGTGAGATATCTTACCAGATAATGGGCGAGCTGCTGGATAACAGCACGCTTAATTTCAGGCGTATCGGTGTGCGTGTGGGTAGCCTTCAGGAAAGCAAGGGACAGAAAACGCTGGCGGAGTTCTTCTGAGGTGTATTCATTATGTTCTTAAGAACGATCTCACTGAGGGACTCAACAGAAACAGATAGCAGCAGCTATCCTTTTACCATTCCTGTTATCAGGAACTTCCGGGAGCTCGAACTTACAGGCAACGTAACCTTCTTTGTGGGTGAGAACGGCTCAGGAAAATCTACCATGCTGGAAGCCATAGCGCATCAGGCAGGTTTCAATACTGCAGGTGGGAGTCGCAATAACCTGTATGACGTCCACAGGTCAGGGTCTGTTTTTGGTGAAAATCTCCGATTCTCATGGATGCCAAAGGTCACGGAGGGTTTTTTCCTTAGGTCGGAAACATTCTACGATTTCGCATCCCACATCGATGAACTCCAGAAAATTGACGGCAGGGCCTATGATGCCTATGGTGGCAAATCCCTTCATGAGCAGTCCCATGGAGAGTCATTCCTATCCCTTTTCAATAACCGTTTCAGGAACGGTCTGTATCTTCTTGATGAACCAGAGGCTGCCCTCTCTCCGTTGAGGCAGTTGTCCCTGCTGAAGATAATCCACGACATGGAATCAAGTGGAAGGGCACAGTTCATAATTGCCACACATTCTCCCATACTCCTGGGCTATCCGAATTTCCGGATACTCGACTTTGATGGCGATCGCATAACCGAAGTTGAGTATGAGGACACAGACCATTACAATATCACAAAGGATTTCCTCAATGCAAGGGAACGGTATTTCAGGGAACTTTTCCGCTGAACACTTCTTTACTCTTTATTTGTGATCTCATTCAGCTTTCCCGAACCCACCGCCTCCAGGCGTTTCTATCACAAAGACATCCCCTTCATTCATATCGACCTGAGCAGTACCTTCGATCTCCTCGATCTCTCCGCTTTTCCTTATCACGACATTCCTGCCACATTTTCCGCCCTCAGCTCCATTCATTCCGAAGGGAGCGTACTTCCTGTGTGATGAAAGGATCGCAGCCTTCATCTTTTCAAGGAACCGTACTTTGCGGACAACACCATCGCCACCACTATATCGACCCCTGCCTCCGCTTCCCTTTCGGATCGAGAACTCCTCGAGAAGTACCGGAAAACGCAGTTCAAGCACCTCGGGGTCGGTTATCCGTGAATTGGTCATGTGGGTCTGCACAGAATCGGTCCCGTTAAAGCCATTCCCCGCACCGGAACCTCCGCAGATGGTCTCATAGTATTGATATTCGTGATTTCCGAATGTGAAATTGTTCATTGTCCCCTGGGATGCTGCCATTATTCCTAAAGCAGCATAGAGCGAATCAACGATATATTGTGATGTTTCGACATTTCCTGCCACCACTGCAGCAGGGAATGTGGGATTCAAAAGGCACCCTTGCGGTATGATGATCTCAAGTGGTTTCATGCAACCTGCGTTGAGCGGGATGTTCTCCTTTACCAGGGTGCGGAAAACATAGAGCACAGCAGCCCTGCAGATGGAGGAAGGTGCGTTGAAATTGCTTTCCTGCTGTGGTGAGGTGCCGGTAAGGTCGATCCTTGCTGAGCGTTTTTCATGGTCGATTGCAATGTTCACAGAGATATGGCTGCCGTCATCAAGGGTGTATGTGAATCTTCCGTCATGCAGCACTTCGATGACCCTTCTGACCGCTTCCTCGGCGTTGTCCTGCACATGTTGCATGTATGAGCTGACGGTTTCCAGTGAGTATTTGTCCACCATCTTCTCAAGCTGCTGTATTCCTTTCTCATTGGCGGCGGCCTGTGCCTTGAGGTCAGCTATGTTCTGCAGGGGGTTGCGTGAGGGATGCTTGCCGGATCCCAGCAGCTCTAGAACCTCTGTTTCCCGGAACTCTCCTTCATCCATCAGTTTGAAATTCTCGATCAGGATCCCTTCCTCATATATCGTCGTGCTTCCGGGGGGCATGGAGCCGGGTGTCACTCCTCCGATGTCCGCATGATGACCACGGGATGCCACGTAGAACTGCACTTCTCCTGTTCCGCAGAAAACAGGTGATATGACTGTGATGTCAGGAAGGTGTGTGCCTCCTGCATACGGTGAGTTTAGCATCCAGGCATCCCCTGGTCTCATGTTGCCGTTCGCTGACTGGATGGTTGCCTTGACAGCTTCCTCCATGGAACCCAGATGGACCGGGATGTGGGGGGCGTTGGCTATTAGGTTGCCTTCATTGTCGAAGATGGCACAGGAGAAGTCCAGGCGTTCCTTGATGTTGACCGAATGGGCGGTGTTCTGAAGGCGGTATCCCATCTGCTCGGCAACGGACATGAATCGGTTGTTGAAAACTTCCAGCATCACCGGGTCAGCATCGGTTCCTATGGCAATACGTTCTGCCTGGGGTTCTGTGCGTGTAAGTACAATGTGGTCCAGGGGCGTGATCTCAGCCTTCCACTCTGGTTCCACAACAATGGTCGTGGTGTCCTCAATGATAAGCGCAGGTCCTCTCACCACATGTCCGGGTTTCAGGCATTTCCTGATGAAAACAGGAGTCTGGTGGAATTCCCCGCACGTGTACATCTCAACGGTGGTCTCGCGGGAGCATTCACCTGCTGCAACTGCATTATTTATGATCTCTTCCGGGATCTCATTCAGTCCTATAAATTCCAGTGTTATATTGGATACTACAAGCTTCCTGTCTTCTATCACAAAGCCGAACTGCTTCCTGTGATCTTCCCTGAAACTTTCCCTTATGTTTTCAACATTCCCGAAATCGATCTCAAGGGAGGTGTCAGTACCGCCGTATCTCACATGGAGCTTACGTTCGAGCACAACTTCCTCTTCTGCAATTCCCTGCTCTTTCATGGCAGGGATGCCTTCAAGTCCCAGTTCTTCGAACAACTTCCGGATATCTCGGATGGTATTGTCATTAAGTTCTTCCTCCACAGACCTTTCAAGGATCATTCTCTGGTCTGCAAGTCCCATTCCATAGGCTGATAATACTCCGGCATAGGGGTGAATGAAAACCCGCGACATTCCCAGGGAATCTGCAACAAGGCATGCATGCTGTGCACCGGCACCTCCGAAACAGCACAATGTGTAATCCTTCAGGTCGTATCCTCTCTGGGTTGAGATCCTTTTGATTGCATTCGCCATGTTCTCCACAGCAACTGTCAGGAAGCCTTCAGCGACCTGCTCAGGAGTTGTATCCTCTCCGGTATCTTCAGATATTCGACCTGCAAGTACGGCAAAACGGGAGCGTACAACCTCTGCATCCAGTGGAAGTGTTCCGATTTTTCCGAATACGGCAGGGAAGAACTCCGGAATGACCTTTGAGAGCATCACATTGCAGTCCGTGACCGTAAGCGGACCTCCTTTCCTGTAGCATGAGGGTCCGGGATCAGAACCTGCTGAATCTGGTCCTACTTGGTATCGTCCTTCGTCAAAATGTAATATGGACCCTCCTCCGGCTGCAACGGTGTGTATGTTCATCATCGGGGAGCAGAGGTGTATCCCTGCGACCTCGTTCTCAAAGGAACGTTCGTATTCCCCGTCATAATGTGCGACATCGGTTGATGTTCCTCCCATGTCGAAGCCGATGATCTTATGGAAACCTGCCATTTCCGAGACCCTGGCAGCGCCCACGATGCCTCCTGCAGGGCCCGAGAGGATGCTGTCCTTTCCCCTGAACGACATCGCATCAGTAAGTCCTCCATTTGACTGCATGAACAGCAATCGTGTATTGCACTCATCGGTATGCAGGGCAGCAAGTATCCTGTTCACATATCTCTGCAGTACGGGTGAGAGGTAGGTGTCTACCATTGTTGTTTCCCCGCGACCGACGATCTTTATCAGCGGGCTTACTTTGTGGGAAAGTGAGATGTGCTCAAAACCGATGTCCTTTGCTATTTTCTCAATGAGCAGTTCATGGTCAGGGTAGTGGTATGAGTGCATGAGTACAACTGCAAGGGAGCGTATGCCGCTGGAATAAATGGACTCGAGTTCTCTTCTGGTCTTTTCTTCATCAACAGGAACCAGTTCTTCTCCTTTTGAGCTGAACCGTTGATCCACCTCGATGACCTGTTCATAGAGTACTCCGGGAAGTTCGATGTCCAGTGCGAAGATCTCCGGCCTGTTCTGGTAACCGATCCGCAGTGCATCCCTGAAACCCTTTGTGATAACAAGTCCAGACCTTTCACCTTTCCTTTCCAGAAGCGCATTGGTGCCCACGGTGGTTCCCATCTTGATGCACTCGATCTCTTCAGTGGGCAGTCTATCGTCCTTTGAAAGTCCGAGTAGCTGGCGTATGCCCTGTATGGCCGCATCTTCATAGTGCTCAGGGTTTTCTGAGAGCAGTTTGTGCGTGAGAATGCTTCCGTCCGGTCTCCTGGCAACAACATCGGTGAACGTGCCTCCTCTGTCGATCCAGAACTGCCATTTTTTACTTTCGGACATTATTGGGAACCTCTATTGCAAAAATGTTTATCATATACAGTTCCTACAATTATTTATGTCGTTCTCATCCCTGGAGCTTCAGATCGTTCAGATCCTGAACTCTTTTCCGGCACTGGATCCTCTTATGGTGTTCCTTTCTGTGATAGGTGAGGGTCCTTTGTGGATATTGATAGGAGCTTATCTTTTCCTCTCTGGCTCGAGGAGAACTGCTATATATTTTGGTATGATGGGAATATCTGTATGGCTGACGTCTACTTTTTTGAAATCGGTCCTGATGGTTCCAAGACCTGGAGGATTTCGCTTTGTGTTGGAAGCAACGGGATATTCTTTTCCGAGCACCCATTCTGCACTGGCATTTGCAACGGCCATGTTCCTGAACTCAAAGGCAGGGAAGTACAGTCCTCTTTTATGGGCAGGTGCTCTGCTGATGGCTGTCAGCCGTGTATTTGCTGGAGTTCATTATCCCTCTGATGTGATGGCAGGAGCTGTGCTTGGTATTGTTATGGGATATATGTGGATCAGGATAGGATCTGCTGTAAATATGTATATGGAAAAAAGAGCGGATCAGGATTGATCCTCTTCCCCGAACTCATCGAGGCTGAGCTGTTTGCGGTGACATTTTTCGCCGGGGATCTCTACAGGATAAAGCTCATTGAGACATCCAAGACAGAGTTCACTCCTGTCAATACCAATTGCTTTGACAAGACCGTCTATGCTAAGGTATCCAAGTGAATCTGCTGTTATCGCTTCCCTTACCTTGTCAATCGGTTTTTTGGCAGCGATAAGTTCTTCCCTTGTGGCCATATCGATTCCCAGGTAGCATGGTGCAATAATTGCAGGACTTCCGATCCTTGCATGTACTTCTTTAGCACCTGCTTTGCGTACCATCTCAATGATACGCTTGGAAGTTGTTCCGCGTACGATGCTGTCGTCGATAAGAATGACCTTTTTGTCCTTTAGGTTCTCAGAAATGGTGTTCATCTTGAGACGTACAGCTGTTTCTCTCATTGCCTGGCCCGGAATAATGAATGTACGACCGATATAACGGTTCTTCATCAGACCTTCCTGGTAATTGATACCGGACTCTTCGGTATATCCGATCGCGGATGTGATTCCGGAGTCTGGTACAGGGGATACAATATCAGCTTCCACAGGATGCTCTTTTGCAAGCTCCCTGCCGATCCTCTCACGGACCTTGTAAACAAGCTGACCATCAATAATGGAATCAGGTCTTGCAAAATAGATATATTCAAAAACACAGTGTGCAGCGTTCTTTTCGTTGAACATCTGGTAACTTTCAAATCCACTGTCTGTGATCTCGATGACCTCTCCGGGTTTTACATCCCTTACAAGCTCACCGTTGAGGGTGTCAATTGCCACACTCTCGGATGCGACCACATATCCGCCGCTGATCTCACCTATGCATAATGGTTTGAATCCAAGGGGATCCCTGGCAGCAAAAAGCCGGTCATCGATCATAAGGGCAAGTGAATAGGATCCCTTAAGCCTTGACATCACGGCTTTGATGGATTCGATGGGGTCATGTTTTAGCAGTTCCTTGACAAGAAGGTGTGCTATGACCTCGGTATCAGAATTAGTTATGAAAATACGTCCTTCGGATTCCAGTTCGTCCCGAAGGTCATGGCCGTTCACAAGATTTCCGTTGTGTGCAATGGCAACGTTACCACTCTTGTACTTGACCATTAGTGGCTGACAATTCTCAATCTTAGAATCCCCGGTAGTGGAATACCGGACATGTCCGACGCCAATGTTACCTTTGAGCTTCAGAAGATCGTCTTTGGAATATACTTCCGGAACAAGGCCCATGCCTTTGATGGACTTGATGGTCTCTCCACATTTGACCGTTATTCCGGTAGATTCCTGCCCCCTGTGCTGTAGAGCGTAGAGGGAGTAGTATATTTGAAGTGAAGCGGGTTTAGCCTTTGCATCTGCATCATGCATCAACACGCCGACAACGCCGCATTCTTCTTTCATTTATACTCCGTTTTGAGAATTAGTTTGTTTTTAGTATTTGCACTTTCTCTGCCACTGGTAGCTTCTCATGCGTGATGTCTTTCCGAAACCGCATGATGTGCACTGTTTTGTATGGATGTTGAGTGAAACGCTTCCACAGCGTCTGCATTTTGCGTGTGTGCGTTTTTGCCTCTTACCCATTGATGGAGTACCTTTTGACATCTCTTAATCACCTTTTGTAAATGTTTAATGTAATATGTTCCAGTATATTTCAACTGATGTTAGCTGTAATTATATTGGTGGGTTTATCCCTGATGCACCTATTCTTCTTATAGGTTACGGAGACACATAGACTACGTTATCTCCTCTGATAACAACGCCACCGATCTTACGTACGACCTCGCCTTCACTCAGTTCTTCTGCTTCGTCAAGTACAAGGTTCATGTGTACGTCATATCCCTGAAGGATACCCCTAAATTCTCTTGTGCCCTTTAACCTGACAATGACGGATGTGTTCAAAGCATCGTTCAATATATCCAGAGGTCTGTTTCCCATTATTGATCGCCCCTAATGCATTATATGATTTAGATAAGTTATGTTGATCCCGAACTTAATAAGCTTTTAGTTATTGCTTTAGTTCCTGATTTGATTCTCCATTGTTGCAAATACTCTATATAAACCTGTCGAAGACAGGTCAGTGTGTATATAATTCTTTAAAATTAGTCGCATTTCTTCTCGTGTAACCACTTGTTTTTTATTCAACAAATCCAATCTTGTGTTTCATGATCACAGAAGGCAGTAACATGGACGAGATGGACATAACACCAGTTGTATTGACGATCGCCGGTTCAGATTCCGGGGGTGGTGCAGGTATCGAGGCTGACATCAAGACCTTTGGTTCATTATATGTGCACGGCACATGCGCCATAACCTCTGTAACCTCACAGAACACCACCGGTGTAAAGAGTGCATATGAACTGCCACCTTCGGTCGTCTCAGACCAGGTTGATGCTGTCTGTACTGATATGGATGTCAGGTGGGCAAAGTCAGGAATGCTCTCATCTGCCGACATCGTCAGGCAGGTAGCGAGAAGCGTGAAGGAATACGGTCTTCATATCATCGTGGACCCTGTAATGGCCGCAGAGGCCGGAGGGGAACTCCTGAATGAAGATGCTGTTTCCGTATTGAAAGAAGAACTTCTGCCCGTAAGCTATGCAACCACTCCAAATATTGGTGAGGCGCAGGTCCTTTCCGGGATCACCATAAATTCACATGAGGATGCTAAGGATGCTGCCAGGGCAATTGCTGCCCTTGGTGTAAAGAACGTGGTGATCACAGGAGGTCACTCTGACGCTGTGGACCTTGTCTATGAATCCGAAAGTGATCTCTTTGCAGAGGTCCCGGGCAGGTTCATTGAGGGTGGCACACATGGTTCAGGATGCACTTATTCTTCAGCACTTACTGCTTATCTTGCAAGAGGCTATTCCATCGTGGACGCTGCCATAGCAGCAAAGGAATTCGTCGAATACGGTATTCTGTTTAGCAGGAACGTCGGCAAAGGCGTGTCCCCTGTGAACCAGATGGGCTATATGCAGATGATGGCAACAAAGGATGAAGTTCTTGCTAATACCGAGGAAGCTGTGGGGATGCTTGAGGACAGCCCTAACTTTAGCAGGCTTGTGGCAGAGGTCGGCTGTAACATAGCAATGGCCCTTCCACACGCAAGGAGGGTATCCGAT
The DNA here is from genome assembly GCF_038432375.1 of Methanococcoides sp. LMO-2. NCBI lineage: Archaea > Methanobacteriati > Methanobacteriota > Methanomicrobia > Methanosarcinales > Methanosarcinaceae > Methanococcoides > Methanococcoides cohabitans. The sequence continues at coordinate 134,269 of NZ_JBCAUS010000006.1, read as the reverse complement.
GTTGCTGCTGTCAACGGCAGGATCGTCAGGCTTCAGGGAAGGCCAAAGGTGGTGGGATGTGTCGGCTTTGGTGCAAGCAGCCATGTCGCAAGGATCGTGCTTGCGACAATGGAGTTCGATCCTGAAGTTCGTGCATCGGTCAACATAAAGTATTCACAGAACGTGCTGGCGATCTGTGAGGACATGGGACTCACAATGTCTTCCTTTAGCCGCGCAGAAGAACCTGAACACACCCACACCATGGACTGGGGTGTGACCTATGCAATTGATTCATATGGCCGGGTCCCTGCTATAATATCCGATGCAGGTGGCATGGGTAAAGAACCAATGGTACGTGTCCTTGGAAGGGATGCAATAGAGGTTGCAAGCATTGCCATTGAGATCTCAGACCGTCTTGCAGTACTTGAGGGGTAAGGTTTCCTCTAACCTTTCCCAATTTTCCCTTTGTCTTCTTTTTCTTCTTCAGAATTTTCAGAATATATCTTACCTGACGACCAGAAGTTCTGTCGGTGAGTTCCTGATAACCTTTTCTGCAACACTTCCAAACCTGAACCTGCCATCGGCGGTCTTTCCTAGTGTGCCGATTACCAGAAGGTCCACATTCTCTTTCTCTGCGACATCAAGGATTACGTTTGCAGGATGGCCTTCCTCAATTCTGGTCTCGACCTCAGCACCCATCTTTTTGCAAAGCTCTTCCACATAGGATGTAACAGCACTGCCTTTCTCTTCAAGATGCTTGTGCCTCTCGGTCTTCCACATGTCATCTGCAACCCGGGCAAACTCGCTCCATTGCTCTCTGGTCATATGTTCGCTGACCGCCAGCTTCATTGAGGCTACATAGTCCCTGTGGACAGCTTCAGGAGTAACACCTACGGTCTCCATCTCAACAACATAAAGGGCAATGACCTTAGCACCGCTCAAAGCTGCTATCTTCACCCCCGACATTGCAGCTTTCTGTGCGTTCTCAGACCCGTCGGTAGCTATCAGTATCTTTTTGTACTCTTTATCTGCCATAAAAAACCCCCGCTTTTAGTTATATAAAACTAGAGCGGGGGCAAAAATAACTGTTTTGGTCAGCGGACTATCACGACGACAGTGCCGTTGACGTCAAGGACATCCACAGCCCTGCCGGCTGAGATTACCTCTTTCTCAATGACGATGCTTTCAGGCTCAAGTTCAATATCCTCGCCATCAACTGTTATGTTAATATTGCCTTTTGAAGCGATGTCAGCAACTTCCACAGGGTCCATTGATGTGAGTGTCTTGATGATAGCTCCTGCCTGCTTCCTGAACTTCGGACCAATGATGCCCATGTTCGGTTTGATGTTCACAGGAACATGCTCAAAGTCAGGCTCGCCTTCGATTACCTCTACGGTTGAGTTTGTAACACCGGTAAGGTCGGATACATCTTCAAGTGTGCCGTAGACCTCGATCTTCTCGAGAGGTGCGTTAAGTGCCATACCTGATTCGGACTTGTATCTTCTGACATTTCCGGCGATCTCCTTGATGAGCTCTCCTTCCGTCTCAATGTCCTCACTGATCAGTGCCTCATTGACTTCCGGCCAGTTCTGTGCATGTACACTGCCTTCATCACCGAGTCTTGAGTACATCTCTTCGGCAAAGAACGGTGCGAAAGGTGCAAGCATGCGTGCGAGGGCATCGATTGCCTGGTACAGTGCGTACTGTGCAGCCTTACGTGCGTTCTCGTCATCTCCGTACAGCCTGGACTTCACAAGCTCGATATAGTTGTCAGCAAGGGTTTCCCATGCGAATCCCCTGATTGACTTGTATGCTTCATCGAACTGGTATGCATCAAGGCTTTCGGTAACTGACATGATCAGCCTGTTAAGGTTGCTCAGGAGCCACTTGTCGATAATGGCAAGGTCTTCAGGTTTGTAGTTCACGATCTCGGAAATGTTGTCCTCAAGGTGTGACATTGAGAAGCGGTAGATACTCCACATTTTTGTGAAGAACCTGGATGCTGATACAACGTCCTTCCACCTGAACATTACATCTGATCCGGTGGAGCCGCCCACTGCAGCCCACTGCCTGAATGAGTCTGCACTGTATTTCGCAATGACCTCTTCAGGTGAGATGATATTTCCAAGTGACTTGCTCATCTTGTGGCCATCTTCTCCAAGTACCATTCCATTAACGAGTATGGAATCCCATGGTCTCTTGTCGGTCAATGCTTTTGAGCGCAGGATACTGTAGAATGCCCATGTGCGTATGATATCGTGTCCCTGTGGACGCAACTGGGTCGGGTTCCTCATTTCCTTATCGGTCAGCCAGCCTGCCACGTGCAGTGCTGTAAGGGATGAGTCCATCCAGGTATCCAGTACATCTTCTTCCGGCTCGAACTCAGTGGAACCACATTTACATGCTACTGGTGGCTGTTCCTGTGTAGGGTCTATTGGAAGCCATTCTTCTTCTGCTACCATAACCTCTCCACATTTCTTACAGTACCATACAGGTATAGGGGTTGCAAAGATCCTCTGGCGTGAGATACACCAGTCCCATTCCATGGTGCCTGCCCAGTTCTGGAGCCTGACCTTCATGTACTCAGGGAGCCACTGGATCTCATCAGCTGTATCAAGGATCTCATCATTGTCGATCTTCACGAACCACTGTCTCTCGGACAGGATCTCGATAGGTGTCTTGCATCTCCAGCACATTCCGACATTCTGGTCCAGCGTCTTCTGCTCATAGAGGTATCCTTCTTTCTTGAGGTCCTCGATGATAGCTGCCTTGCACTCAGGAATTGTCATGCCTGCATACTTGCCTGCGATCTCTGTGATGCGTCCGTTCTTGTCAATGGCCTTTCTCAGCGGAAGGTCATGCTCTACCCACCATCTGACATCCTGCTTGTCACCGAATGTACAGATCATAACGACACCGGTACCAAATGAAGGATCTACGTCCTTGTCACCGATGACCTTTACGTCATGACCGAACAGCGGGACCTTTACGGTCTGTCCGATGTGCTCATTGTAGCGGTCATCCTCAGGGTTGATGGCAACTGCAACACATGCTGCAAGCAACTCAGGTCTTGTGGTGGCGATCTCAAGTTTGTCGAAGTGCAGGAAGTTAAGCTTTGTGTCCCTTGCATCGTATTCGACCTCAGCAAAAGCAATGGCTGTTTCACATCTTGGGCACCAGTTCACAGGATGTTCTGACTGGTATAAGCGTTCCATGTTCTTCATCCTGACAAAAGATGTCTGGGTCTTGACATAGTAGTCAGGTTCCATTGTGATGAACTCATTGCTCCAGTCAGTGGAGAACCCGAGGCGAAGCATTGTAGCTCGCATCTTCTCGATGTTGCCGACGGTCATTTCCTCGCACATCTTCCTGAACTCGGTACGTGGGACCTGGTTCTTGGTAATGCCGTGGATCTCTTCCACCTTTACTTCGGTAGGGAGGCCGTGACAGTCCCATCCCTGGGGGAACATCACATTGAATCCCTGCATTCTCTTATATCGCGCAACAAAATCGATGTAGCACCAGTTGAGTGAATTTCCGATGTGGAAATTTCCTGTTGGGTATGGTGGTGGTGTATCTATTATGTACTGTGGACGGGTCTCATCCTTCCAGTCAAAGTGATACATTGACATGTCCCAGGTGTCTTGCCATTTTTCTTCTATTTCATGAGGGTCGTATTCTTTAGGAATCGCCATTAAAACACTCCAATGATAGTTAAACAGTTATCGTGTATTTTGTTAGATTGAGAGGCTTAAGATTATTTAAACATATCTGGTTGGAACTAAGATATGTGCCTGATTTTAGTCCGGAATAAAAATAGTTAAAAAAAGAAGGTTTTAGCTGGAGCTTGTTTCCGTTGGTTCCCAGCCGAATCTCTTCATGACCATCTTGATACGGGCATTGATCTCCCTCTTATCGAATGGCTTTGAGATATAATCATCGATTCCAAGCTTCATTCCCTTGAGCTTGTCCTCGACCTCTGTCTTTGCAGAGACCATTATGACTGCAATATCGGTTGTATCGCTCTTCTGCTTGAGCTTCTCCACGACCTCGTATCCGTCCATGTCCGGCATCATGATGTCAAGCAATATAAGATCGGGAAGTTCATCAGTAGCCTTCTTTATGGCTTCTTCACCGCTGTATGCTATTATGAAATCATAGGGTTCTGTGGCAAGGGAGAGCCTTATGAGCTCAGGAATGTCCGGCTCATCGTCCACGACAAGGATCTTCAACCTGTCCTTTTTCATCTTCTGCTGGCCGTAGCTCAGGTCGATCTTTCCGTCAACGATGGAATACTGCAGGTCAAGGCTGTTCATTCCGATATCGGTATGTATCTTTCCCTGTTCCGTGATGTCAACGATGACGTCAAAGAAGGAGCGCATGAGGCCTTCGGTGTCGCCTGGGAGGGCACCTTTTCCAAGCATGGAGATTATGCTGCCCTGATTGTCGCGAACTGTCCTTTCAAGGAATTTAATAAAATTCTCAACGATCTGCAGGTTGTCCTTGGAAAGTACTGTGAGGTCATCAAGAACAAGGATGGATCCGGGATTCTGGCCGAATATCTTCGAAGCATGTGACCCGATCCTGATGTAGTCTGTTACCGAATTACAATACAGCGTGTTCGGATCGTTCTTTCCAGGTCCTTCTGTATCAATGAACCATATTCTTTCCATAAGGTCCTCGACTTCCAGGCCATATTCCACAAATCTTTCAAGCACGTGTTTCCTTGAGGTCTTCAGGCAAAGCCATACAATATTACGAGAAGGATCACACTTCATTGCAGAATATGTGTAGAAATAGATCATCCTCTCGCTGAACACATTGACCGGTGCTAACAATAATGCATTCTTTGTCGTTAGTTCCTTACAAAGCGTGCTCATGATCTCGTCGGTTTCTTCTGCAGACATCTTACCCTCACAATTTCAGTACTTACTATTGTTTTTTTTCTAATATTAATCTTTTCAAATCAACCTCCTTTTTTTGATGTGTATCTGTGTCTATTTTCCAGACATTATCCTGTTCCTGGTAAGGTAGAAATATTGGCTATGCTGGTAATAAAAAGGTCTGTCAATTCCGAAAGTGAACTCCATCAGCTAGCAATTCAATGTAAAACAAAAGAAAAAATGAATTAAATTGACTAAAAATTAGATGGATCCAGAAAATAAACGAATGAATGAATGAATGAATGAATGAACTAAACTAAAAATAAGCCCAAAAATAAAATTTAAGAAGGCTCGCCTTAAACAGCAAAGCCTTCAATGTGAATCAATTGTTCATTCGGTCTGCTCTTTCAGAAGCTCAATACTCCTGTTCAGGGCTTCATCCATCTTTGATGCGTCTGTTCCGCCACCGCGGGCCATGTTTGGACGGCCTCCGCCGCCACCGCCGACAATTGCGGACATCTCTTTGACTATTGCACCTACGTTGATGCCGCTCTTTACAGCGTCCTCTCCGGCAGCTGCGACGATCTTCACACCGTTCATCTCGCTTATCAGCACAGCGACGACATCGGTTTCCTGTGTAAGTTCACCTGCTGTCTTGGTGAGCTCATCGCTGTCTGCATTCGTGATCGACTTTGCGATGACCTTTATGCCATTGAGATCCTCAGCTTCTGTGACCAGCTGGCTTACTCTTGCGTGTGCAAGGTCCTCTTTGAGTCTCGTGTTCTCCTTCTTGAACTCCTTCCATTCCTCGAAGAACCTTTCGATGGTGGATGGCAGTTGTTCTGCTGACACGCGGAGTGTTTCGGATGAATCGCGCACAAGTGACTCTAGATCCTGCATTGCCTTGATAGCAGCTTCTCCTGCTGCATATTCAAGACGTTCCACACCGTCCTGGATACGTTCGGTCTTCAGGATCTTTATAGGTCCGACAAGACCTGTGTTCGTACAGTGGGTGCCTGCACATGCTTCGATGTCATTGCCCACCTGCATCACACGGATCATCTTTCCTGGCGGAACTCCGCCCTGGTACAGACGGAATCCGTATTTCTGCTCGGCCTCTGTCCTGTCCATCCAGTCGCTCAGCACACGCCTGTTCTCCATAACGGTGCGGTTTGCGATAAGCTCTATCTGGTCCAGCTCTTCCTGGGTGATACGCTTGTAGTGGGAAAGATCAAGACGTGCCCTGTCCCTGAACTTCTGTGCGCCAGCCTGCCAGATGTGGCTTCCAAGGACCTCTCTTGCAGCATCATTGATGATGTGGGTGGCGGTGTGATGTCTTGCATGTGCCATACGGCGCTCCTCATCGACCTTGCCTACCACCAGATCGCCTTTCCTGATGTGGAGCTCGTCCTCTATATTATCTATAGTATGGACCACCACGCCATCGTAGATCTGTGTGTCCACCACATTAAGCACAACATCCTCAACGGTCAATGAACCGTGGTCTGCCGGCTGTCCGCCACCCTCGGGGTAGAGCAGTGTGTTATCAAGAACTATATTGTTCTCGAAGATGTCAAGCACGACACCCTCGAATTCCATCCTGTTCGGCTCATCGTAGAACAGGCGTTTAGTCTTTGGCAGTTTTACGATCCTGTCAGCAAATGGAATTACCTTTTCTTCCTTCTCCTCGGACTTGCTGTGCTTGTCAGCAACCAGTGAATAGAAGTTGTCCGGAAGGTCTACTTCCACACCTGCTTCTGATGCAACGGACTTTGATATTTCCGGTGGGATCCCGTGGCTGTCGTACATGTCGATGATGGTCTCAAGAGGGATCTTCTCTCCACTCTTCTTGTAGTGCTTTGCAGATTTTTCCATCATTCTCCTGCCACGGTCTAGGGTATCTGCGAACTTGCGTTCCTCGTGGACCAGAATATCGTCGATGACGTCGAAGTTCTCCTGGAACTCGGGGTACTCAGGAAGGTTGTCGATGTGCATCTTTACTATCTCGGAGATCGGTATCTTGATACCAAGGTCCTTCATCATCCTGAGGGTCCTGCGTATGACAAGTCTTGCAAGGTATCCTGCCTTGACATTGGATGGGATTCCGCCGTCACCCAGCATGAATGTGAGGCATCTAGTGTGGTCTGTGATCGCATAGACGCTTTCCACGGGCTCCATTATGGAACTGAGCTTTTCTACGGTTGTACCTATACTGGATGCGACCTGCTTCCTCAGCTCGAAGAGGTTTGCTTTCTCGCTGACATCCATAAGGCCTGCCAGACGTGCATTCTGTGAAAGGATGTTGGTGTACTCTTCGTTCTCAAGCTCGTGCTCGATCCCGGCAAGTCCCATAAGCTCATTCACGATGCCCGGGAAGACCGCATCATAGATCGTTGGTGAACCCTTTGATGCCCATACGAATCTCTCAAGTCCGTATCCTGTGTCCACAATGTAGTTGTCCATTTTGGAATACATGTCTCCCTTGATGTCGATGCTTCCCTTCTTGTCCTGCTTCAGGTCCATGAACACAAGTGTTGCGACCTCAAGTCCGCCGATAAGTGTTTCCACACATGGGCCTGCATTTCCACCGCCTGCCCATGGCTCTTCCTTGTATGTGACAGCCATTGGATCTGCGCCAAGGGAGTTGAGAAGTCCGTCACACAGCTCAAGGGTGTGGTCCTTCCAGTAGATCTCCTTGTCCTTCTTGTTGAAGGCGTGGTGTGCCATCATTTCAAAGGTCGTAAGGTGCCTTCCACTCCTTCCAACAGCATCAAGGTCTGAAAGCCTGATGCATGGCTGGGAAATGGTAAGCGGGTTTGCCGGTGGTGGTACCTGGCCTGATGTTACGAATGGCTGGAAGTCGGCAATGGATGCAATGGTAAGGTAAATGTCATCTCTCCATCTGGCAATTACCGGATACCTGTCAACACGGGTATGTCCCTGTTCTTCGAAGAACTTGAGGTAGGATTCCCGCATATCTGCAAGTTCCATCTTTTTCTTGAATACGGGATTGCCTATGAATGAATAGGGGTCGCATGGTGCGTCTCCACATGTTTCCCTGTCCAGGTCCCGTGTCCAGAAGTATTTACCGCATTTGGGACACTGTTTTCTGATAAATCCATTATCAGAGAAAAAATCGATTTGATATTCATCTTCAAGCATAATGATTCCAACTGTAAGTGTTATTTTGTAATCATGCTGTATGCAATATAGTTAGTACATAATGTGTTCTACCACGTATCCTTCAATAGTTTAAATAAATTTCTCATTTTGATCGTGAATACAAATTTTCGTATTTTATATCCTGCCTTTTTGCCTTTCATGATGTTGCTTTTTCTTTCAGCTCATTTCTTTTCTCTTTTTTATGTGTACATATTTGCTTTCTATCTGCAAAAAACGTGGACACACCGGCTATATGCATGTCCATAGAAACTAGCTATTATACGTTAGGAAAAGATGATCACAATGCAGGCAGTCAAATATATGTCCCTGGTCTTCAGGGGCGCAGTAGAAGAATACGACAATACAGGTGTCCGGCCATCTGTTTTCCTTGATGCAGCCGGGGATCTGCAGATCTATCTCTGTGATCCGATACTTGATGATGCTGAGGCTGAGGGCAATGTTCCTGAAATGGAGCTCGAGGTCAATGGCGGTCAGTTCTCTGACTATCCTGGTAATAACTTTAACGTCAGTTACAACAGGATGAGGTCCGAAGTGGTATCCGATCAGCTACCACGCTAACTTTTATTTGACGTGTAATATTGTTCTGTCATTCATCCGGTATTTGCATAATGCCTGCCTGATGACATTGTTTTTGTTCATCTGTCCTTAAGTCCACACTCCAAATCTCTTTTTACTTTTTTCATCTTTTTTGTTCCATTAACTATAATACGACAAAGGACAATGAGAACACCGATGTCAAAGCGAATACTGCTCACAAACGATGATGGTGTCTATGCTGCCGGTATAAGGGCAGCCTACAGGAGTGTGTCCGACCTTGGCGATGTCACAGTCTCAGCACCGGCTATGCAACAAAGCGGTGTGGGCCGATCGATCTCCATATTTGATCCACTTCGTATAACCCGTACATCAATAGATGGCATAGATGTGCATGCTGTGGGCGGAACCCCTACGGATTCCGTGATACTGGGCATCTTTTCTATCATGAAGGGACTGCCTGATCTGATCCTCTCCGGGTTCAACATTGGTGAGAACATAAGTACCGACACTATCACGACATCAGGGACCGTAGGAGCTGCACTCGAGGGTGCAAGTTATGGTGTTCCTGCTATTGCTGCTTCCATCCAGGTAACTGAGGAGGGCCTGAAATTCGATGACCTGAGGGATTTCCAGCATGACTTTGATGTGGGCGTGAAGTTTGTTAACCGTGTGGCAAAAAAAGTATTGAAGGATGGCCTTCCTGAGAATGTTGACCTTCTGAACATTAACATCCCTCATTTTGCAGAAGATGACTGTGAAGTGGAGATCACAAAGCTTGCACGCAAGTTCTTCGAGACCAATGTCGAAGAGCGCCATGATCCACGGGGAACCTCATATTACTGGATAACAGGTGACCTGATCCATGAAGCGGAAGAGGGTACCGATGTCAATGCCATTGAGAACGGTCACATATCCGTGACACCGATCTCGCTGGATGCAACATCTCCGATCGATTTCTCAGATATAGAGCATCTGGTCTGATACTTTCAGCCCGATGAAAAAAGATAGTGATGAATTGAAAGGCAGTACTATATTGGTTTTACTTTTTCAGTTTGATCGTGATGTCCTTCCAGTCGGTATCGACACCATGAAGTGTCTCCACTGAAGAGCTTGCCATTGCTCCCAGGATCTTCTGCACAAAATGGTTGATCTCAATATCATTGCCGTCAACTGTAAGTTCAACTTCCATCTTTTCTATCTCCGATTATTGTTTTTTTCTCAATGATCCTTTTTTCTTCAGAGTTCGTGTAGAATGGTATCCTGCGTTCTATGGAGGCCCTCAGTAGCTCAGGAAGTTCTTCCTGCTTAGCATTTGTGAAGTCTATAAGGTTATCCTTGACCAGAAGGCAGGGCTTTAGCTTACCATCTGCAGTTATCCTGAGCCTGTTACAATTGGCGCAGAATTCCGCATTTTCAATAGGTCTTACAAACTCAACTTCTGCTCCGTTGATGATATAGCTTTTACGGTGATGCATCTTCCGCATCCTTATATCATCTGCACGTCTTTCAAGATCCTCTTCGATCTTTTTGGCATCAAGGTCATATTGGGCACCGTCCCTGAAGTCCATTACCTGTATTATCTGTAGCACAAGGTCGCCGCTGTAACCCCTGACGAAATCCAGCATGTCATCGATCTCATTCTCATTGATTCCTTTGAGAAGGACCATGTTGATCTTCACCGGAGTAAGGCCTGCATCGATGGCTGCTTTGATCCCCTCGAGCACTTCATAAAGGTCCTCCGGCCTTCCGTGTGTGATATAGGCGTATTTCTCAGGATCAAGGGTGTCAAGACTGACATTCACACGGTCCAGTCCTGCTTCTTTCAGGGCGTGTGCGCGTCCTTTAAGCAGTACTCCGTTCGTGGTCACGGATACATCCTTTAGTTTTGGCAATGCCCTGAGTATGTCCTCAAAATCTTTCCTGACGAGCGGTTCTCCTCCTGAGAACTTGACCTTATTGACGCCGAACTTTGACGCGGTATCCACTATCTGCGCGATCATTTCAACTGTCATCTCGTTCCTGGTACCTTCGTCGCCTTCACTGTGGCAATAGATGCAGTCAAGATTGCAACGGTTGGTAAGTGAGATCCGGAGACTTGTGACCGTCCGGCCGAACCTGTCTGTAAGAAGATCTTTTGAGGATTTCATGTTCGTATACACTAGAATGAATTAAGTTATGAACAGGAATAGTAATGGATATATATAAAACCAACTCAATTAGAGGCATGAAACGATCGGTCCTAATTGCAGGAACACATAGCGGCGTAGGCAAAACCACTGTAGCAATGGGTGTTATGGCCGCTCTTACGAAAAGGAATATGAATGTACAGCCTTACAAGGTTGGTCCTGATTATATTGATCCTACACATCACACTGCCATATGCGGCAGGTCCTCAAGGAACCTTGATACATTCATGATGGGTGTTGAAGGGGTTCGAAGGACTGTTGAGAACAGCTACAAGGACGCTGATATTTCCGTTATCGAAGGTGTGATGGGTCTGTACGACGGTATGAACTCCACGGAGATCGCCAGCTCAGCCCATGTTGCCAAGTCACTTGATATTCCTGTAATTCTGGTCGTAAATGTTCATGGTATGTCCAGAAGCACTGGTGCCATAGTCAAGGGTTTCACCGAGTTCGACAAAGACGTTAACATTGCAGGTGTTATCCTGAACAGGGTGGGGAGTCCGCGTCACGCTCAGATGATAAAGGACGTACTTCCTGACATTCCTGTTGTGGGCGCAGTTCCAAGGAACCAGGATGTAAAGGTCCCCTCAAGGCACCTTGGCCTGCACATGGCCGGTGAGCAGGACTACGATGTCGGCAAGCTCGCAGAGTTCATTGAGGAGAACGTTGACATCGATGCGATCCTTTCTCTTGCTTCCGAGCCAAAGAAACCTGAGGTTGAGGATGAAAGGTGTATCGAGGACATGTCAGAGGTTACCATTGGTGTTGCCCGTGATGCTGCATTCTGTTTCTATTACGAAGAAATGTTCGACATGTTCAGGAAATGTGGTGCAAAGATCGAGTTCTTCAGTCCTCTTGATGGCGAGATTCCTGAAGTTGATGGTATGTATTTCGGCGGTGGCTATCCTGAGCTGAACATTGCCGAACTTGAAAAATCCCGGACCACAAAGAAGCTCAAAGATCTTTCCGCAGACGGTATGCCGATCTATGGTGAATGTGGTGGATTGCAGTACCTTTGCAGTTCCTATGAGATAGAGGATGTTGTTTACAAGATGGCAGACCTTTTCCCAGCAGAGACCCTCCTTACAAAGAAACTTCAGGCACTTGGATATACTCACGGTGTTGCAAAAGGTAAGTTCATCAAAGGACCTGTCAGGGGGCACGAGTTCCACTACTCTCTCACAGAGTGCGACAGTGATTCAAGGCTTATCTATGAGATGGAGCGCGGGAAAGGTATCATGAACGGCAAGGATGGAATCACAGAGCACAATTCCCTTGCAAGTTACATGCACGCACACCCTGCTTCTTTCCCTGTGGACAGTTTTGTGGAAGAATGCCGTAAGTATGGCAGGAAATAATTACGTGAATATTTGGTGCATTAAACAAAATGCGAAATTTAAAATTAGATCAGGAATTAACTAATAAATTCAAAAGAGGAGGCCTTCAGGTCTTCTTTTGATTCTCTTTTTCCGCTTTGTTCTTGAACCACATCCTTCTGCTGTAATATCCTAATGGATGCTTAATGCTCTTGCAGATCTCATCAGGATTGTAGCAGTTGCCGTATGTGCGCATGGTGTTGCAGGACGGTGGCTTGTAGGGCGTACCTGAGGAGCCTGCAATATGCTCTATCTGGTAGCGCGTTTTCTCTTCGTCAAAGTCAGGCGATACATTGAACATGGCGACGACCTCGTCCACGGACATCCCTATGTTGAGCAGGAACGATGTCATTGCAAATCTCATTGAATGGGCGAGGTTCACTCCTGCCCTGACCTTTGCGATAGCCTCTACGATACATGGGGGGAACAGTTCACTTTCGACCTTCTGGAACTCTCCGACACCAAAATCGGATTTCTTTTCTTCAAGGGTCTCGTTGATATCTGTAAGGTGGGGGTTGCATGCCTCGCATATCTCGTCAGGAACTGCTAGTGGCAGTGCATTCTGTATACGTACACGAATGGCTTCCTGGAGCAGACGGGCGAACTCTTCCTTTGTGATCCTCACATGGCCTGCTTTCATTTTCCTGTTGACAAGCTTCCAGTTGAGGTCCTTTAAGGGACTTGCAAGCCTTATGTAATCGGTAAAATGAAGGTCGAAAAGGATGTCATGTGTGTCCTCATTCTCGTAAGTATCTGCATTGATGCGGAAATCAACCCCAATCTCCTGCAGGAATTCCGGTTGTTGTGTCTTAAGGAGCCTGTATGCAGCCTTTGCTTCTGCAAGTGCATATTTCCTTATCAGGAACTGGTCATCTATGCAGGATACCAATATCCTGGCAAAAGGGTAGGATAAGAGCTCGGTGAGTATCTTTCCCTCTTCCGAAGCTGAAGGTGAGGGTTTTTCTATCTCTCCGGTCAGTGATTGTGTGACACGTTCCTTTCCGCGCATGCGGGCCGCGTCAAGTGCGCGGGAGGATAATAGTCTCTCTGGTGAAAAACCGAGGCTACCGACATATTCGGATGCCTCGGATACGAAAGGATATAAGGCCAGATCTCTGCTTTCCATTTTAGTCAGACTCGATCCTTGGTGCAAGGAGGTATCCGATAGTTCCGGCTCCGTTGGCAATGGAGAAGTTGATCTTTATCGGGAAGTCCTTTCCAAGGTGAAGTGTAACTTCATTGGATTTTGAGGCTGGTTTGATGATATCTGAAAGGTAGTCCAGTGAGAACAGTGAACGTGTGTCGTTGGGCTTGATGTCGATCAGCTGATCTCTTGACATTGTGAGCTTCACACGGTCAGTGTCACCCTCTGCTTCCATGAAGAAGTCCTCTCCTTCAACACCAAGTAACATGTGGTCGCTGATCTTCTCTGCAGCCTTGACAGCCTTCTGGAGGTCCTTGCCGTTAAGGACGATCTGTGCCGGAAGGTCGAGCTGTGGTATCCTTGGTTCTGCACGGATGGTTGACGGATCAAGTAAGGATAGTGTGTATGAGAAACCGCCGATCTGGATCATCAGTTTCTTTGTATCTTCATTAAGTTCCATGTGGACCTTGTCATCCCTGTCTGCAACTCCGAGTATGTCACTTACTCTTGAGAGGTCCAATCCCAGTTCGCAGTCATCTGCACTGAAATCATCGAATGCCTCGGTCGCCAGGTCAAAACTGACCATTGCAACGTTTGCAGGATCGACTGCCCGGACGGCGATTCCTTCCGGTGATATCCTGAACCTTGCTTCATCCACGAGTACAGATAGTGTTTCGACTGAATCCTTTAGAAGATATGCATCAATTGTCGCCTTGAACATGTTGTTTCTCCGCCAAATAGTTTCGATTTCAACTTCTTTATATCAGTTACAGTATATATGTTTTCACTGTTTTGCTTTGACACGGCTTTTAGTCATATTCACGCCATGTGAAGCTGCATTTGGTACACTTGAAGAACCTTGTCTCGGATTCATCAGCAGATCTCAGCTGTCTAAGCCACCAGTATGCGGTATTGTTTTCACATTCAGGGCATCTTACAGTAGTTGTCGGGAGTCCTTCGTCAATATTTCCTTCAAGAACTGTAACTTCTCTTTCTTCACGGTTTGATCTTGATACAAGTTCAGGCGCTTCTTCCTTCTCTTTTACATACCCGCATTTTTTGCATTTTAATGAGCCTTCGATGGGGAACATCATGCTCTTACATTTTGGACAGAATTCCATTAATATCGTCTCCTGCGTCGTCAATCATTTTCTGGTGGTCGAAAGCTATGTCCGGCAGCTCCTTTATGTCGAACAATGCTACTCCGGCGGCGTCCGTGGCGGCTCTTGGCTCTCCGTGGCCGATCGCAAGGTAACAAACGGACACAGTATGTCCTCTCGGGTCGCGCGAAGGCTCTGAATATACTCCAACCAATTTAATAATATCGATAGACAGCCCGGTCTCTTCCTTTGCTTCACGAATGACCGCAGCTTCGGTCGTCTCTCCCACCTCCACAAAACCGCCAGGCAATGCGAAGTTGTTTTTAAAGGGAGGGTTCTTCCTTTTAATGAGTACAATCTTCCTGTTTAATATGATTACGGCATCAACTGTTAGCAGGGGTGTGGTTGGAACTGTCATTTGAACAAAACCTTAATACAATTAGCAATGATACTATATATCATACCTGTAATAAAGGTGCTTCACAATGATAGAGAATGTACTATGGATCGCAGTTGCCCTGATGGTCCTCTCCTCGGTAATTCCTACAAAAAGAGGCGCAAAGTACCTCGTAGGCGGGGTAGGGTGGATTTTCTTTTCCGTCCATTGGGCATACCAGCCAGTTCACTATATTGAGATCAGTGATTACTTCAATGTAGTGCTGACCCTGGCAATTGCCGCGTTCTGTCTTTTCATGGCACATAATATGATACGTGAGTACAGGGAGCCTTCTATATCAGGAAGGGGTGGCGATATTGATATCGTCCTGATGGTAACAAGTGCAACGGCCATAGGCTCATTGTTCTATTTCCCTTTCGCGAACATTCCTGCCCTGAACCAGTGGCTCATATCCAATGTGACCAATGCTACGGCCGGTCTTCTCACCTTTCTGGGATACAATGTGGATTCAACATGGCATAAGATCACCTACAATGGCTATACTGTGCAGATAATCCTTGCCTGTACTGCCATCGAAAGCATTGCCCTTTTCACAGGACTTATAATCTCCATCAATGCACCTTTCAAAAGGCTCATGTCAGCATTTATGATCTCGGTGCCGGTAATATATGCACTTAATATTGTCAGGGATGCCTTTGTAATAGTGGCCTACGGTGACCAGTGGTTCGGTCCTGAAAGTTTTGAGATCGCACACCATGTGATCGCCAAGATCGGATCAGCTATTGCGCTCTTTGTGATAGCTTATGCTGTGATGCGAATATTGCCTGAGCTTCTTGACATGATCGACGGTCTGTGGCAGATGACGACCAGGCATGTCAGGAATATTGTACGGAAAAGCTAAGGACCTCGGAAATGTTAGCTAAAGATTCGGCCTCATGGATCGCTTTTATGGGCTTTTTTGCTCTGGCAGTCACAATAGCGTCTTTCCTTACTGACCTTTTATCGCTACGGTACCTGTCATATGCTGCTTTTGCTATCTTTGTCTTCATGATCTGGTTCTTCAGGGACCCTGACAGGACAACAAAGATATGTGACCACTGCCTGTTCTCTGCTGCAGACGGAAAGGTCATAGACATTAGCAATGGGAAGGTCTGTGTTTTCATGAACATCCACAATGTTCATGTCAACCGTGCACCGATCTCCGGTAAGGTCCGCAGCATAGAGCACAAAAAAGGTGGCCATATGCCTGCCTTCAACAAGGATTCTGACAGGAACGAGCGTACTATCACGGTCATAGGGAGCAGCCATGGTGATGTGGAGGTGACCCAGATAGCCGGTGTCCTCGTGCGCAGGATCGTATCCTATTTGCAGGAAGGTGACGAGGTTGTCAGCGGCCAAAAGATCGGTATGATACGATTTGGCTCAAGGGTTGATGTGAGTATTCCTTCAAATTTCGAGATATCCTGTAAGGTAGGTGACCGCGTGTATGCAGGTGAATCCATGATCGCAAAAGAAAAAGGCTTCAGGAGGAAACAATAATGATGTTCAAGCTCCTCCGTATCCCTGACTTCATGACACTTGGGAATGCCCTTTTCGGCATGATGGCGATCTTCAGTGCATGCTCCGGTTATGATGACCTTGCTTTCATATTGATACTTTTTGCAGCTATTGCTGACGGAATGGATGGTTTCCTGGCACGCAAGGTCGGTAGCAGTGATGTTGGTGAGTATCTTGATTCCCTTGCAGACGCGATATCTTTCGGTGTTGCACCTGCCTGTGCCCTATACTTCATCTATGGATATACCCACCCATACCTGATGGCTATTGTTGCCTGTTTCTACCTCTTCTGCGGAATTCTTCGTCTTGCAAGGTTCAACACGAAGCACAAAAGCATACCTGACTTTGAGGGCCTGCCAATAACCGCAGCTGCTGTGGTAATGGCTTCCTATTTGCTCATAGCAGACCGTTACGTTTACTTTTACGGCGTAATCGGTATCATGGTGTTGCTTTCTTTACTTATGGTCAGTGAATATCCATATCCAAAGCTAAGAGGCTCAAAAGCAATGGGATTTGTGGCTCTTGTATTTGCTTTACCCATAATGTCCTACTTTGTGCTCCCTGCATATCTTCCTGTATTTTCCACAGTGATGTTCCTCTTATTGCTCCTCTATCTTGAATCTCCGATAATGAGGGTCCCGAGGAAATATTACGAGGACTGATCTGGAACTATGACTGGCAAAATCCTTTCGTGATAGTCCTATACAAAATCTGGTCAGGTAAAGTTAAAAAAAGTAGTAAAGGGGATCATCTGTCCCCTCTCACGTCTTATTCTTCGGCCGGTTCTTTCACTTCTACAGTGATTCCCCGTTCATTGGCACCCACGATAACGGTGCATCCTTCAAGAGCCTTTCCTGCAACGATCAGTTTTGCAACTGCTGTCTCAACCTCGTTCTGGATCACACGTTTCAGTGGGCGTGCACCAAACATTTCGCTGTAACCTGCATCTCCAAGGTAGTGCTTTGCATCATCGGTGATCTCAAGGGTGATCCTCTTATCCCTGAGCCTGTGGACAAGGTCTGCAACCTTGATGTCCACGATATGAACAAGCTGGTCCTTCGTCAGTGGCCTGAAGATCGCCAGCTCATCGATACGGTTGATGAACTCCGGCCTGAAGTGCTTTGTCAGCTCATTCTGTGCCATCTCCTGCATCTTTGCATAGTCCTCGCCTTTCTCAAGTTTTGAGATAGCGTAGTCCACGCAGATGTTCGATGTCATGATGATGAGCGTGTTCTTGAAGTCCACCGTCCTTCCGTGTGAATCTGTCAGGCGTCCGTCATCGAGTATCTGGAGCATGACATTGAACACATCATGGTGTGCCTTTTCGATCTCATCGAACAGAACAACTGAATACGGTCTCCTGCGTACTGCTTCGGTGAGCTGTCCGCCTTCCTCATGGCCGATGTATCCCGGTGGGGCACCGATAAGCCTTGATACTGTGTGCTTTTCCATGTACTCGGACATGTCAATGCGGATCATGTTGTTCTCATCATCGAACAACTCTGCTGCAAGTGCTTTAGCAAGCTCTGTCTTACCAACACCGGTAGGTCCGAGGAAGATGAAGCTTCCAATCGGCCTCTTCGGGTCCTTGATACCTGCATAGGCACGGATGACTGCATCAGAGACAGCCTTCACCGTCTCATCCTGTCCGATAAGCCTCTCATGGAGCTTGTCTTCCAGATGTGTGAGCTTCTCGCGCTCGCCTTCCATGAGCTTGGTGATCGGGATGTTCGTCCACTGGCTTACCACCTGTGCGATATCCTCCTCGCCTACCTCTTCCTTGAGGAGCATTTCTTCCTGTTGTTCCTGCAGTTTTTCTTCCTCTTCCTTGTACTGGTGTTCAAGAGGTGCGAGTGTGCCGTATTTCAGCTTGGATGCCTGTTCGAAGTCTCCGCTGTTCTCGGCAAGTTCTAACTGGACCTTGATCTCTTCGATCTGCTGCTTCAGGGAACCCAGGTTTGCGATAACATCCTTTTCAGCCTGCCATTTTGCCCGCATGGCATCGGATTCGGCACGGATGTCCGCAAGCTCTTTCTCAAGGTCTGCAAGCCTCTCCTTTGAAGCTGCATCCTTCTCTTTTTTGAGTGCTTCGCGCTCGATCTCCAGCTGGAGGATCTTCCTGTCAGCTTCGTCAAGTTCCGGTGGCTTGCTGTCGATGGATGTCCTGACCTTTGCAGCTGCCTCGTCCACAAGGTCGATGGCCTTGTCAGGCAGGAACCTGTCCGAGATGTAACGGTCGCTGAGAACTGCTGCTGCCACAAGTGCGGTATCCTTAAGCCTTACTCCGTGGTGGACCTCATACTTCTCTTTCAGTCCTCTCAGGATGGAAATGGTGTTCTCGACATCAGGCTGGTCCACAAGTACCGGCAGGAAACGTCTCTCAAGAGCTGCATCCTTCTCGATGTACTTGCGGTACTCATCAAGGGTGGTAGCACCGATACAGTGGAGCTCGCCCCTTGCCAGCATAGGCTTTAACAGGTTTCCTGCATCCATGGCACCCTCTGTGGCACCTGCACCTACAATGGTGTGCAGCTCATCGATAAAGAGGATGATCTGTCCTTCGGATTCCACAACTTCCTTTAATACTGCCTTCAGGCGTTCCTCGAACTCTCCTCTAAACTTCGCTCCAGCGATCAGGGAACCCATGTCCAGTGCGATTATCTTCTTGTCTTTCATGTCATCGGGGACGTCCCTCTTTGCAATACGCAGTGCAAGGCCTTCGACAATTGCGGTCTTACCGACACCGGCCTCTCCTATGAGGACCGGATTGTTCTTCCTGCGGCGGGAAAGGATCTCGATGGTGTGCCTGATCTCCTGGTCCCTTCCGATAACAGGGTCAAGTTTTCCCTGTGCAGCAAGTTCTGTAAAGTCGATACCGTATTTCTTGAGCGGTTCCATTGTATCTTCGGGATTTTCGGTTGTGATGCGGCGGTTCCCCCTTAGTTCTTTTATTGCCTGTAACGTTGCTTCTGTTGTGACTCCTGCCTCTTGAAGTATGCGGGAGCCGGGGCTTCCTTTTTCTTTTAATAATGCTATGAGGAGGTGTTCAACACTGACATACTCGTCGTTCATGGAGCGTGCTTCCTTGTCAGCAGTATCCAGGACCCGGTTGTAGGACTGGCTCACGTATGCCTGCTCGCTTCCCGGGCCGGATACCTGTGGAAGTCCTGATAAGTGCTGTTCAAGCTTCCGGACGATCTCCTGTGTATCAGCGCCCATGTTTGTAAGAAGTGTGGGCACGAGGCCACCGTCCTGTTCCATCAATGCAAGGAACATGTGTTCACAATCTGTCTGCTGGTTGTAGTATCTTGCAGAAATTGTGAATGACTTCTGGATGGCTTCCTGTGCTTTCTGTGTAAAACGGTTTAGATCCATTTGAACCTCCTTATGTTATGTTCATGTAATGGTTTGTTCTACTCTCTGTCATTGATATGAATTAAATCTTTAACAATAATTCTCAACAATAACCAAATTGTGTCCTTGAAGCATACTCCCTTTGCTACCCGGATGGTGTTATTGTAGGTTCAGGTCACAATCGGCATGTTTGTGAACTATTTCATTTAACACTTTTACTCATCCTTTCTGCTATTTAAATGTTTTGTAAAAAATCTATTTATTTACTATTTTATACCTTCGATATTGATTTTATCGAAATGATATCTACAAAAACAAGAAGGTATTTATGTTAAAAGACCAATGTATCTTTGATGACTCACCAGATCATCCTTATAAATATTGAAAAACCCGTGGAAAAGGACCTCGAAAATGACATCCATTGGTTCTGTGATAGTTTCGGTCTCTCCTCGGGCAGGGATGTGGAGGAAATCTCCAAAAAGATAGTAATGGATATGCTCTCAAACCTTTCCCGTAACGAAGGTGTTACTTCAGAGATGCTTGCAAATTCCCTGGATATCAGTTTATCAAGGGTAAATCATCACCTCCGAAATCTCATTGGCTCGGGCCTTGTCTACCGTAGAAAAAAGATGCTGTATCTTCGCGGTGGCAGTCTAAGGGCTGCGGTCTGCGAGATGAGGAAAGATTCAGAAAGGATCTTTGATGAGCTGGAAAAGATCGCTGAGGAGATCGATAATGAGGTTGGCCTGAGAAGTAGGTGAGCTTCAGCTTCCTGTTTTTATCTCTTATTGCCTGATCAGGCATCCTTATATAATGCCTGCTTATATATTATGTATTGAATGATTTGGGGTACGATTATTCATATGGGGGTCCAGGAGGTTTTCCTATCACCAGAAAGTATAAATCTGATGTAAAAGATGGGCTTGGGGCAGCCCGGATCAATTCTTCTCATGACGAAAAGACGGAGAATTACATTCCTGGCAATACTAATAGTAGCAATGTGGAGAAGACGATAAAAAGCAGGGAATCCCTTTTAAGAAATGTCCTGGAAGCTACGGACGACGGCATTGCTTTTTTTGATATCAATGGGACGATAAGGCTGTCGAACAAAAGGTTCCGTGAGATCTGGAATATTCCCAATGAAGCTGAGATCGGGAAGAACTACCTTGAAGCATTTACCAAATATGGTGTACTCCAACTAAAAAATGCCAGCGAAGTCCTTTCAAAGATACAGAACCTTTCAGGTCCTCAAGGATCCAATTCGGATCTTCTTTATTTCAGGGATGGCCGTATTTTTGAGTACTATCTTTTTCCTGTAATTACAGATGGGATCCTTAAGGGGTATGTATGCAGTTACAGGGACATCACTATGAGGAAGAAAGCAGAGTCCGATCTTCAGGAATATGCCCGGGAACTGGAGCACTCAAATGAACTTAAGGACCTGTTCACAGATATCATTCGCCATGACCTCATGAATCCTGCAGGTCTTGTGAAAGGATTTGTGGAAATATTGCTTAGGAGGGAGTTCGACCCGGACACCACTGAAAAGCTCCGTGCAATTAAGCGAAATAACGGAAAACTTATCGATATGATCGAATCAGCATCCAAGCTTTCAAGGCTGGAAGCGATCAGTGTACTGGAGTTCAAGGAAACGGATGTTGGTGCGATCGTAAAGCTGGCAATACAGTCCCTTGGCAAACAATTCAGGAGCAAGCAGATCGTTCTCGAGGACAATGCAACCGGTAAATACAATGCAAAGACAAGCCCTGTACTGGAAGAGGTCTTCGTGAACCTGCTTTCAAATGCAATAAAATACAGCCCCGGGGGAAGCAGGGTTATTGTTGACATTCTCGACAACGGTGATGAGTGGAAGATTACAGTAACTGATTCCGGAGAGGGAGTTGCTGATGAGGACAAGCCATTCGTTTTCGAGAGGTTCAAACGTGCAACCAAGGCGTCTGTAAAGGGCACCGGTCTGGGCCTTGCTATTGTCAAAAGGATAATTGATCTTCATGGCGGTGAAGTGGGGGTAGAGGACAACCCCGAAGGACAGGGAAGTGTTTTCTGGGTTACTGTGAAGAAGGCCTGAAGGCAGTTTCATTCTTTCGTTGTCTTCTTCTTCATCATCCCTTTTAGAATTTCAGGTAACCGTATTGGCTTTATATTTTCAGGTCAATCTCGACCCATAAACTATCAAGGTAGGTAGCATATGGCCGAAAACACAATAACTGACAGGGACAACGTACTTTTTGAAGCCGGGATCAAACTCGGAGCTTTGTATCACCAGTTCACCGGCTCTCCTGTGAGCCTGAGGACCGTGGAAAGTCTTGAGGAAGCTATTGCACAGAGCATCTCGGTACAGCCATGCGTGGAGAACATCACAGTTTCCATTGACAGGGATATGGTACGTTCAAAGCTCAATGATGAGTTCGGATACTGTGAGCTGGAAGGTCGTATGCTCAACGTCCAGATCGATGCAAAATATGGCTCTGCAAAGGTCCATGTCTCAATGGAGTTCAATAAGGAGCTGGACTATCCATTAATGAAAATAGATAAAATAGACTGACCACCTTTTCCAGGCGGTCAACTGAATGTTTTAATTTATGCTTTAAGTTCCAAAGTGGTCAGATGGAAGAGAACCCTTCCACGACCTTTTTGTTCTGCTCTTCTGTGCCGATGGTAATGCGTATGAGTGAATCTCCTGCATTGGCAAAGGAAGTACAGTCGCGAACAATTATTCCTTTCTTGAGCAATTCCGTGGTAACATCACGTGCCTTGTGAGGGGCTACGTCAACAAGCACAAAGTTTGCCTGGGTGTCGTAGACCTTGAACGGGATGTTGTCCTGAAGATATTTCTTGCCCGTACGTGCCAGTTCAATGCTCCTGTTGAGGTGTTCTGTATCTGAAAGTGCAGCAACACCTGCAGCTACTGCCGCAGAGCTTACATTGAACGGGGTTGCGATCTTCATGTACTCTTCCTTGAGCCAGATAGGAATCATTCCGTATCCGATCCTCATGCCGGCGAGTCCGAATGCCTTTGAGAATGTCCTTCCCACAATGATGTTGTCATATTCCGGAACAAGGTGTGCGACATTCCTGTCAGCGAATTCAACGTATGCCTCATCAACGAACACGAGGGCATCAGTGGCCTCTGCGATCCGGAGTATGTCCTCTTCAGGTATCACATTACCTGATGGGTTGTTTGGTGAGCACAGGAAGATGATCTTTGTTCTTGGCGTGATAGCATCGATCAGCTTTTCAATATCCACTGAGAAGTCCTCTTCACGCTGGACGTAAACAGGAACAGCGCCGTTCGCACGTGCGGATATCTCATAGTAGGAGAACGTCGGTGTTGTGAGGATGACCTCATCACCACGGCTTATGACAAGTCTTGAAAGTCCGTCCAGAAGCCCGTCCATTCCCGGGCCGGATGCCACGATGTGGTCTGCGGCTATGCCGGTATATTCGGAGATCGCTTCCACGAGCTCACGGGCATCGGCTGAAGGGTATATGCTAATTCCCTGTGCATCATCTATGAGTGCTTTCACTGCTTTTTGTGATGGCCCCAGAGGGTTCTCATTTGAACCGAGCTTTATCACAGATGCAGGGTCAAGGCCGTAAGCTCTTACGATGTCGTCGATGGATTTGCCGGGTACATATTTTGCAATGGATGCGACCTCTTCCTTTATCAGCTCATATCTGGGCAATTATGTCCACCACCGCGTCGATCTGTTCTTTGGTAATTACAAGAGGAGGTGCGATACGGATGACCTTCTCAGATGTGCAGTTGAGGAGCACTCCGTTCTCCCTTGCAAGGTCTACGATATCTGCGCATGGCCTGTTGATTTCAACACCGATCATGAGTCCTTTTCCGCGGACCTCTACGATGTTGTCAAGCTCAAGTGAGTTGAGCTTGTCCATGAAGTACTCTCCCATCTGTGCTGAGCGCTCCACAAGGTTCTCGTCCCTGATCACGCCTATGGATGCAAGGGCTGCGGCACATGCAAGCGGTCCGCCTCCGAAGGTCGCAGCGTGCTGGCTCTTGTCGAAGGTGATACCATCACGTGCCGTGATAGCACCCATTGGGAATCCTCCGCCGATTGCCTTTGCCATTGTCATGATATCGGGATCCACCTTAGAGTGTTCTTTACAGAACCATTTTCCTGTCCTGGCAAAACCGGTCTGTACCTCGTCGAATATCAGGAGCATTTCGTTCTCATCACATATCTCACGCACTTCTTTGAGATACTCGTCAGATGGCACATTGATACCGCCTTCTCCCTGTATCGGTTCAACGATTACCGCTGCGGTATCTTTTGTTATTGAATCCCTGATGGCCTGTGCGTCGTTGTAGGGTACGAACTTCTCTCCCTGGATGAGGGGTTCGAAAGGTGTCCTGTAGATGGATTTGTGTGTAACTGTAAGGGATCCCATGGTACGGCCGTGGAATGAGTGTTCTGCTGCGATGAACTCGGTCTTTCCGGTTGTTACTCTTGCCAGTTTCATTGCAGCTTCAACGGCTTCGGTACCGGAGTTACAGAAGAATGCACGGCCCATGCCGGTAATGCCTACAAGTTCCTCGGCAAGCTGTGCCTGGACGTCGGTATAATAGAGATTTGATACGTGGATGAGCTTCTCAGCCTGTTTGCTGATCGCCTCTACAACACGTGGGTGGCAGTGTCCTACATTGTTCACGGCAATTCCTGCCACACAGTCAATGTATTCATTACCGTTGATGTCGCGGACAACTGAGCCGTTTCCGCTCTCAAGAGCTATAGGCTGGCGTGTGTATGTCTGCATTACGTAATTTTTATCCTGTTCTACTATTGATTCGTAATCTTTTGATAGAGTAATCTCTTTGGTCATAGAATACCTCAGAATTAGGTATGTTGTCAAATATCGAGTGTCATCAGCTCATTATCGGTGAGGGCATCTTCTCCTTCTCTTTCGAAGACGATACCTCCTGATGCTCTCATGACACCGTCCACACGTGCGGTCTCATGTATCCTTATGGAACTGGCATTGATCTCTCCAAGGACATGTGTGCCTTTATCGATGTACACCTCTCCACGTGAGACTATGTTCCCGTGTATTATGTTGTTCTCACCAAGGTTCACCGTGTTCATGGTACGTATGCTTCCGTAAAGTGTGGTGCCATTTGCCATATCGAGGGAAGTGGCGCGTATGTTCCCAACAAGGCGACAATCGTTTCCGATCACAGCGTTTGAAGGTACTCTTATTGAGTCAATGGATATTTTTGAGCCGTTGGGTATTATCATGGCAACGCTTCCGATGGTCTCGACTTCTTCATCGAACAGCTCATTCAATGCCTTCTCGACCTCTTCATCCTTGCCCATGCGTAAAAGTTCGGTCAGGTACAGGAACAGGTAGGCGATCACCGGGACCGGGTTTCTTACCACGATCCATCCCTTTGCCTCAAAACCGCCCTTGATCTTTACATCGTTGCCTATGTCAAGGTCTCCTTTGACCACAAGTTTCCCGTCAATAGAGACGAACTCTCCGATGTAGGCGTTCTCTTTGGTCTTGACAGTACCGCCGATATGGGACCATATATCGATCCTGATGTCTGATATTGTTTTTATATCGCCGGAAACCTCGACCCTTTCCCCAAGGATCGCAGAATTAGCTATAAGGCCATATCGTACATCGGAATGGTTACCTATTATGATGTCCCCATCCAGCACGATATTGCGCTCTTCCATTTTTGTATTGTCTGGAATGACAAACGTTTTCAAGAATTCCTCTTCTGCGATGATCTCACCCTCCGACGAGATGAATTTGAGGCGATATATAAGTTCACAGCTTATTTAACCTGTTGCTATATGTAGATTTTGACGTCAGGCACAGGTTTCTTCCATATGCCTGTAAGGTCTAACCGGGTTTACTGCTCACATCCACAGCGAACATCCACCGCAGCACCGGTGTCCAGTGCTTCCACCTCATCCGGTGAAAGCATGAGCTGTCCGGTTGCAATGGCATTGTCGTTCTCATCAACAACAATGACCTCGTCCCCGCTTCGAAGGCCAGGGTCGATTGCAGTCACATGCTTTGCGAATGTTGTCTTTCCCTTTGCAACAAAAGGAACTGCATCATCACAGACCGTAACTCTGAGGCCTGGTGCAGGTATGTGTGAGTGGACCGTTGCAGCAGCTTCCATGCTGAGTGTGAGCATTCCGTCCTTTGCCCTTGCTGTTGCAACACGCTTTCCGTCAAGCATGATCTGCCGGATACGTTTTGTCCTTGAGAGCTGGAAGGTTATGTTATCGGGGAAAAGGATCTCTCCACATCCCTTGCCGAACTGGTAGTCAGCCATAACACGAACTCTTTTAATCATCTTCGCCTTTTTATCCATGGGCGCAAAATTAAGAATATAACTTAAAATGGTTGACGGTCGGATAGTGAAAAAACGGTTATGGAAAATAATCCATCACGTGTTTTATATTTAAATGATATCGAACATCTTTAAATATTATTATATCATTTTATTATTTGAGGAAGCGGACAGATTGCTTGCAAACTTTTGTGTTGTAAATGACTGTAATCAAGCAAACCATTCATCCCCTCAAACAAAGCCGTTTCCTCACTCTCTTGTAGCCTTTTGTTATTCCCGGACCCTTTAAGCAAAGCTATTATTTCCGGATCCAGTTGCTTCGATCAGCTGCTTTTATCGAAGTTCCAGCTCTTTCCTTTCTATATTCAGTTCCATCTAACCGGTATATTTTCCAAAAGGAAAAGGCCGAAGATCAGCCTTTTACAACACCAAGAGGCATCATTCTGGCAACCTTTCCCGCAATGCCAAGATCGTGGACAACATTGACCACATCACTGCTGGACTTGTAAACCCCGGGTGCTTCCTCTGCGATAACCGATGGATGTGCAGCCCTTACCATGATGCCGCTTTTCTCAAGATCGCTCTTGACATCCTCGCCGTGGAACTCTTTCTTTGCATGAGCACGGCTCATGACCCTGCCGGCTCCGTGGCATGCACTTCCGAAAGAGATGTCCATTGAGGCTTCTGCTCCGTGAAGTACGAAAGATGCGGTCCCCATACTTCCTGGTATCAATACCGGCTGGCCCACGTCACGATATGCCTGCGGAACGTCCTTGTGTCCCGGTGGGAATGCCCTTGTAGCGCCTTTCCTGTGGACATAGACATTCTTTTTCTTCCCGTCCACGGTATGCTCTTCCAGCTTTGCAACATTGTGTGCAACGTCATATACAAGATCAAGTCCGAGCTCATCCATGTCTGACCTGAAGATGTCTGATATGACCTCTCTGGTCCAGTGGGTTATGACCTGCCTGTTGTTCCATGCATAGTTAGCAGCGCATATCATGGACCTGAAGTAGTTCTGTGCTTCGTCGGACTGTGCCGGAGCGCATGCAAGCTGCTTGTCAGGAAGTGAGATCTTGTACTTCTTTGAAGCTTGCGAGATCGTACGAAGGTGATCCGTGCAGATCTGGTGTCCTGTACCTCTTGAACCGCAGTGTATCATGAAGGTGACCTGTCCTTCTTCCAGCCCGAACTTTTCGGCAACTTCCCGGTCATATATCTGGTCTATATACTGTACCTCAAGGAAGTGGTTCCCACTACCCAGTGTGCCTGCCTGTGGTTTTCCTCTCTTGCGGGCCTTGGAGCTGATATGGCTGACATCTCCTCCTTCAATGCATCCGCCGCCTTCGCAGTGCTCGAGGTCAGCTTCCACTCCGTAGCCGTTCTCAACTGCCCAGCGGGATCCGTGCAGGAATATGTCATCCAGTTCACTATCCGAGGCCCTCAGGCGGCTTTTTGAACCCACGCCTGCAGGCACGGATTGGAAAAGCTTCTCTGTGAGCTCTTTCATCACAGGGCGTACATCATCAACAGTGAGGTTGGAGCGCAGGAGGCGAACTCCGCAGTTGATATCAAAACCCACGCCACCTGGGCTGATCACTCCTTCTTCCTCGTCGAAGGCGGCAACGCCTCCTATTGGGAAGCCGTACCCAAGGTGTGCATCGGGCATGGCCATGGAATATTTCTGAATTCCAGGAAGCATTGCCACGTTTGCAACCTGGTCGAGTGCCTCCGGCTCAAGGTTGTGGATCAGTTTGTCTGAGAGAAATATCCTTCCGGGTACGTTCATTCCCGGCTTTGTTCCGATGGGTATCTCCCATATGTTATCGTCTATCCTTTTGAGCGATTCCTGTATGCCGCCCTGTCCTTCTTGTTCTTCTTCCATGCCTTTCCCTCCCACTGTGATGTTGGACTATTATTGTAATTTATATGATCATGTATCCACTGTGACCTGTACCATGAACCCTTCCGGTGTTTCTTCTGCCTTAAGGTCGTTGTATGTCGCAGCTTTGACCTCGGTATCGATCTCGTGTTTTTCGAGGTCTATCTCTTCACCGCTTGCGCGTGCTGATAATTTGTATTCTCCATCCTCCTGTGTGATACTTTTTACCTCGAACTTTCCGAAGGATATGAAGTCCACCTCAAAGATGAACAGGAGTTCTGAGAGCCAGTCCACCAGAAGGTCGTCGATATCAGGTGCTGTAAGCTCGATATCTTCTGTATGTATGCAGTCGACCTTTGAGGTATTGATCATTACGTTGAACATGGCAACGGCTGCGTTCTCAAAGGCCTCTTCCATTGTTTTCCCGTAGGCCCTGAACTTGGCATCTGCCGTGTGTTCAAGATATTCATATTCCAGGTCAGAATTCTGCATGTTTTTTAGATGGACTTTGCTCTACTTTAAACTATTCCAGAAAAAAATCGCCATCAGAAGAAGAGAACGGTTAGAGGAGCTTCCATATGCTGCCCATTCTCTGTATGGTAGTTATGTGGCTTCCGATAGCTATGATGATTATGCCCCAGCCTATCATGCTGTATCCCAGCACCATCTCGCTGTGGATTACGTATGCTATGGATGCAAGAAGTATCACCACGAGCCTGTCAGCCCTGCCCATGATGCCGCCGTAGAACCTTCCGATTCCCAGTGCCTGTGCCTGTGTCCCGAGATAGCTGACCAGTAGTACAAGGACGATGGTTATGGTACCTATCTGCCACTGCACATGTCCTCCGAAGAACATTCCGCAGATGATGAACACATCGGAATAGCGATCGATGACATGGTCAAGGAAGTCGCCTTTTCTGCTATCGGTGCGCATGTATCTTGCAACTGCTCCGTCCAGTGCATCAAGGGATGAATTGAGACCTACGAAAAGGAGCGCTGCAAGTGCAAATAAAGGTCTTTCAATCGAGAAGTAGAAACATATTCCTGCCAGTACTGCGAACCCTAAGGATGCAATTGAAAGGGAGTTTGGTGATATGCCCCTTCTTGCGATCGATATGGCTAGCGGGTCCAGTATCCTTGTGGCAGCAGGTCTTAATGCATCTATGGTCATGGACTTCTCCTTATCTTGCTCTTTCTTATTAGGTGTTATGGTGTCCCGGGTATTCACTTCTTTGCGAGATCTACCAGATATTTGATCCTGCAGGAATGCTCGATCTGTGTTGTGATGATATAAGCCTCAGCAAGGGTCTTGCCGATGGCGAAGGTTCCGTGGCTGTATGCGATAGCTCCCTTATGGTCGGACAGTGCATTTGCCGCTCCCTCTGCCAGTCCGGCAGTACCCATCATTCCCCTGAAAACGGGGATCTCATGCAGGAAGTGGATCCCTTCGCTGTCAAGGGGAATGATGCTGTCAGGATCCCCGATGAGCGTCTGGGTAACTGAATACGGACAATGGGCGTGCATTATGGCAAGTGCAGGAGTGTTCCTGTAAATGGCGCGGTGCACCACGGTCTCAGTGGATGCTATCCTGTCAAGTTCCGACGTTCCCTCTATGGGCACTTCCACGACCCCGTCCTCAGTGATCTCATCAAGTGCCACGCCACTCTTTGTTATTATCATCCTGTCTGCGATACGCACGCTGATATTCCCGAAATTGGACTCAACAAGCCCATGATCTACCAGCTTTTTTCCGAATTTTGCCATTTCCTGCCACATGATATCTCTACAATGGTAAAATCAACCATAACATTTATTTGTTATTATGCATTGTATGGGTACGTTTCAATAGCGCCTCGATGGCTCAGCCTGGCAGAGCGAGTGATTTGTAATCACTAGGTCGCGTGTTCAAATCACGCTCGAGGCTTATTTTCCTTTTTTTGAATAATTTTACCAGATTCAGATGGATGGATTTGTTTTTTAAAAAATCTATATGGGCGCATTATAAAAAGGAAAGTTGAGAGTTTCCTATTTATTTCCATATTGATAGTTTCAATTACACACGTTTCCGTATTTCATTCCACAAAACAACTAGAACTAAAAGCCAACCGCTAAAAATTCCAACATAAACAATTGTTCTCAATTTAAGCATGTATTCAAAATCAAAAAGCATCATTCCAAGGGGTACAAATACTCCCAATATTGAGAAAATGAACAAACTGATTAGATTTACCTTCAAATTAGCTACTTCATCACTTGCTTGGAGTAATCTTTCCTTGGATTCTATGAGACCGAGATAATAATTGCATTCTGCTTCTTTTTCGGGAATCTCTTCTACATATTTGTGATATTTATCCCATTTTAAAGTAGAAACTATTGAAAAATAATTGTCTTCTGATGGAGGCGGGTAGAGATCTTCAGAAGGAATTGTTGATTGACCACCTGTAAGCCAGGGATTGGAAGTTTCAGGCATAGTAGATTCTATTATTTCTTGATGTGGTGCTTTCGCTTCCGTGAGATATTTCAGGTTATACCTCTTTTCAAGAACAGACTTTTTGATGTTTGGAATATCTCTGCTAGCCTCATCATAAAGTTCATCTGTCGAAGGCGGGTTTGCTAAATCAATATCCTTTTTCTTTTTTCCCAAAAATTCATCAACTAACTTTTCATGATAGTTGGCAACTTTTATCAAATAGTCCTGATTATATTTATCTTCTAAAACTGATCTGTTAATGTGTGAATACCCTTCATCGAACCGTGCCTTATTATAAAGCTCATCCACATTAAAGGAGTTGTAAGGATCGATGTAAGCAACCATGCCTTCAAGATACTTTTCGACTAACTCACAATCTTCTTCGTAAGCAATCTCATCCACATACTTCTGTTTCTTATCTAGTTCCGATTGAACATAATTCATTTTTTCGTTGTAATCGGAGATCTCTGATTTTAACTGCCTTACATGCATTTTGTTGTCTACCATTTTAGTTATGATAAACGCCCCCATTAGCCCAACAATTGCAGCGGCACTTTGTGCGGAAGCAGCGTAAAACCAGTTTGGATCGATCGTAGTTGTATTTATGAAACTGGGTACAATTGACTCATTTAATAAACCAGACTGATCTGATAAAATGGATTCATTCCCACCCACATCCATAGTTAAGAATAGTGCTTGTTACCTTTTAAGCGTTACCTTCATAGGAAAGATTTTTCAAACCACGAGTCCTCTTTATTGATAAACCGCATGTGTGCAGATGAGTTATGAGGGGATAAAACGGAAAGTTGACAATCATGCAGGATTAGATTAAAGTAATGCTACTGCAATATTAATTTAGGGAGTGTTTATATGCCTTATGAAGAAAAAAGTCACTGGGAATATCTTGTCGACGTAATCGATGAGACGGATTTTGAAAGACAACTAAATAGACATGGTTCTTCAAATTGGGAACTTGTTGCAATATGTGGGAACAGCATTATCTTTAAACGCCAAGTCACAGAGATTAATATATATTAAACCCTTAACCCATCACTAAACCCAGACGTCTGTTATTTATCTTACAATCTTCAATAGATGTTCCATCATTATGAATCCGGCTTATTACCTGAAAGCAAGTCATTTAGCTTTGCCTTTTCTTAGGGAGTGAAATATTCGATCCCGTTTACCATACTCTCTTTTGCAAAATAGTCCTTATTCTTTTTAATGAAGTTAACTACCAATTCCCTAAGTGCCCGCCCTCCTCGCATGAGCATTGAGAGAAAATGTTTTCTCACTTCTGGTATTCTGCTTCATGTATTGCAATTAACTTTAGAGAACCTCATCTTCTTCCATTAAGATCTTAAACAGTGACTCAATTGCTAAAGATGAGGTAAGGCAATCTATAGATTTGGTTTGCTGGACAAAAATCGTTTATTAGTGCCAGTACTAACGATTAATTGAAAATCAAACGTTCCTTTCAAGGCAATGGCAAGGTGCTTTTACCACGAGGTAAACATTCCGCTCGAGGCTCCATTCTTCTTTTCATTGATCTTACTGATGCAGAGCTATTGCTTTGTTTTAAAACATCCGTTTTTAGAAATAAGGACAAAAATAAAGAAAAAGAAAGGAATTTATTTCAGAATTGTATCTCTGAAGTTGTCGATACCTTCCCTATCCATAAGATTCCCAAGTCTCTCATCCTTTCCACCATTCTCGCGATAATATTCTATCGTCCTGTTAACGATGTCATAAACTTCTTCCTCAGTGGCAACTTCCGCTACCCTGGTTCCATCGCGTGGGAACCTGCCCACTTTCCCGCCTGCAAAGATGGTATATCCTGTCCTAAAAGGCACAATTGTATCTTTTGGGCAGGCGAGGATACATTCTCCACAGAGTATGCAGTTGTTCATGTCAATATGGATCTTTCCCTCTTCAAGAGTAATGGCATCTGCTTTGCAGCGCTTTACACACAATCCACATCCTGTGCATGCATCCTTTTTCCATTCAGGATGAACGGCTCCCATGATCCCAATGTCGTTCTCCTGTGGTTTCAGGCACGCTGCAGGACATCCTGTGATCGCGATCTTGAACTTGTATGGGACATCTGCTCCGAAATGTTCTCTGTCGATCTTTTCAGCAATTCCCTGGCAGTCTATCAGTCCGTGATTACACACCCGGTTGCCCTGGCATGCGACGACAGCCCTTACCCTTCTTCCGGCAACACCCGGGCGAACATCTGCCTTTTTCATATCTGTTTTCACAGCTTCCACATTCTCAAGATCAACAAAAGGAACTTCGATCCCCTGTCTGGAGGTGATATGTACATGTCCCTCTCCGTACTTCTCAGCAGCATCTGCAAGGGCCCTTAACTGTGCGGCTTCCACATAGCCGCCGGTGATGCCAATACGCATTGAACACAAGTTATTCTGTCTCTGCGGTAGAAATCCATCTTTCTTCAATTGTTCCTTATTAATCGCATTTTGCATAGGCTTCATCTCATTTTGATGATGTTAATCCACTCTACTTGAGCAGGGTGGCTGCTATGCGGAACTGATATATACGGGTTTTGATTTTCACTTCTTCGGCTTTGTCCTATAATAAGGAAGTGCCTTCCCAGTAACGTGGATGCCAAAAAATAGAAGGTAATGTTAACGGCCATTACCAGCCGTGAATTACACCCTCAGGTTCACTTCTATCTTCATAGATCGCGAATTCCTTCTTTGCTTCGTCCTCAGTAAGGACGAACTTATCCTCCTTTCCCATCTTCGCATAGACCAGAGGCGCGGGACCCTGTGTGTTTTCCGGTGATCTCATGTTGAAGTAGCCCGGGATCTTACTTTCGGGAAGGAAGGCTGCGATCACGAACCACCCGATCTCACCGATGTAATCATCCCTGATATAGCGACTGTTGCTAGGTGGAATTGTGCTGTTGTTCTGGTGTATGTATTTGCCGTCTGCTCTGTATGCTGCGAAGCGCATGTTGTACTTTGTCTTGTTCTTTACAATAGCCAAATTATTACCCCCTAAATTTATGGATTGGTTATCAAAATGATTTGTACTAATAGTATATAATCATTATCACTTGTTTTAATTAAAGTAAACTTTATTTAAAATCGCGGGTAGGTTCTATTGATTGCTTTATATCATTTTTTGGATAAACTGGGGAGCTATAAGATGTTGCAGAACTTTTTTGAAGAAAGGTGATGCTAATGGTGGATATATGAAATTCGAACCCTACCATCTGCTCTTCCTTGCAATAACCGTATTCTTTGCAATGGCAGGCGGTGCCATCCTTGCCCCTGTACTTCCGCAGATGGTGGATCCGCTAAGCAGCAGCCCGAATGAAGTGGCACAGCTCATGGCGGTCTACACCATATCCACAGCCATATTTTCTCTTGTAATCGGGCACTTCGTCGACCGTGTGAAAAGGAAATCCGTGCTTGTCCCCTGTCTTGTTATAAACGGGCTGATGGGCCTTTTCAGCTTCTTTGCCACCGACCTGCATAGCCTGCTCATACTGAGGTTTGTGCAGGGTATCGGTATCGCCGGTATGATGTCACTGGTGATGCTGGTGATAGGGGATGTCTACTCAGGGATAGATCGTGTCCATTCCATGGGCAGGATCAGCATGGCAATAGCCATTGGTTCGGTCACTGCACCTCTCATTGGAGGCGGGCTGGCAACTATCGGCTGGAACTATCCGTTCCTTTTCTATGTACTCTCACTGCCATTCGCCCTGCTTGTACTTCTGCTGCTTCCTGAAACAAAGGAATGCGAATCATCACATGGAAGCGGACTTGGGAATGCATTTCGTGAACTAAGGGACTTCAGGATACTTTACACCGTTTTCCTGAGCTTTGCCATCTTCTTCCTGCTGTTCTCCATAGTCGTCTTCCTGCCGTTCATGCTCAAGGATGTGTTCGGATTTGCTGCCAAAGAGGCCGGTCTGGTCCTTTCCATCCAGGGACTTGCCATTATCATGGTGGCATCAAACATCAAAAAGCTTGCAGAGAAACTTCCCCTGATCGTCCTCATCGGTCTGGGCTTCACTCTTGTGGGAATATCTATCTCCCTTATCTCATGGACAGCTTCACTTCCTGTCCTCTTCCTGTTATTGCTGTTGTTCGGTGGTGGCTTCGGACTTTGCCAGACAGCAATCGACTCCCAGATCATACAGATATCTCCTCCGGCATCACGTGGTGGTGTCCTTTCGATCCACAATACCATGAAATATGTTGGACAAAGTGCGTCACCAGTGGTCCTGGGTGTCATATTGCTTTTCTTCGACCTGCATATGGTGTTCCTCTTCTCAGGTATCTTCGGAATACTCGTTGCAGCTGCAACCCTGTTCTTCAGGGGGAGATTCATTGTGGAAAACAGTATCTGATCAAAAATGGTGGTGTACTGAATGTATTATGATCTCATGAGAACGAAACTTGGAACCATTCTGCTGGTCGGGGATAATGAGGGGTTGAAAGTGCTTAACATTCAGGATGGAGAAAGAAAATATCCGATTCCCTCTGACTGGGAGCAGAATGAGGCTTTCTTCAAAGATGTCGAAGAACAAATTGGTCATTATCTCGAAGGTGATCTGAAAGATTTTGATGTCAAGCTCGCACCTGTTGGCACCGATTTTCAGAGAAAGGTGTGGGATGCTCTGACAATGATCCCTTACGGTACGACAGTTTCCTATGGATATGTGGCTGAAATGATCAGCAATCCTAAAGCTTCAAGGGCAGTAGGCCATGCAAATTCACTAAATCCGATACAGGTGATCGTCCCATGCCACCGCGTTGTGAGCTCTTCGGGGAAACTTGCAGGTTATGCCGGCGGGCTTGACGTGATGGTGGAGCTTCTAAAACTTGAAGGCATAAAGACCAGGGACAGGGGTAATGGCAAGTACAGCATCATACCTGAGTGATGCGAATGGCTGGTACCAGTAAATTTAATTTACATTGCAATTGTTCAGTACAACTATTCAGATGATCCGAATGTCCAGCGATACAAAACCACTTATTGAGTACCAAAACGTAACTGTCAGAAAGAAAGACAGGA
The DNA here is from genome assembly GCF_038432375.1 of Methanococcoides sp. LMO-2. Taxonomy (NCBI): domain Archaea; kingdom Methanobacteriati; phylum Methanobacteriota; class Methanomicrobia; order Methanosarcinales; family Methanosarcinaceae; genus Methanococcoides; species Methanococcoides cohabitans. The sequence goes on along the minus strand of NZ_JBCAUS010000006.1, from coordinate 98,814 downwards.
ATGTTCTTGATTCTATCTCTTTGAACATTGATGTCGGAGAGAACGTTGCCATCATAGGTCCCAATGGTTCCGGCAAATCCTCCCTGATCAAAACGGTCACAAGGGAATACTATCCTCTTGCTGATTGTGAGGATCTTGTCTTCAGGATTATGGGGCAGGATGTGTGGGACCTTTTTGAAATGAGGCATTTCCTGGGGATCGTGTCCTATGACCTGCAGGAAGACTATGAAAGGAATGTTTCCGGGCTGGATGCAGTGATCTCAGGATTTTTCAGCAGCATTGGTCTGTATCCTAACCATAAGATCTCGCCTGAAATGAAGGAAAAGGCCATTGGACTTCTTGAACTTCTTGGCATATCCCATCTTTCTGAAAAGAAGATGTCAGAAATGTCCACTGGTGAAGCCAGACGTGTCCTTATTGCAAGGGCACTGGTGCATGATCCGCAGACCCTTGTGCTCGATGAGCCCTCGAACAGTCTTGACATGAGATCACGTCACGTGTTCAGGGAGACATTAAGAAGAATAGCTTCTGCAGGAAAGAGCATCATACTTGTGACGCATGATCTTGATGATGTGATTCCTGAGATCGGTCGTGTTGTGCTGTTAAAGGACGGGCAGGTTTTCCTCGATGGTCCTAAGGAGGACATACTTACGGCAGGCAACCTCTCTGAACTCTTCGATATGGACGTTGAGGTTGCTTGCGAAAAAGGATATTACAGGACATGGATCGATCCATTGTCCCTTTGATCTTGATATTTTTGCTGTAAAACCAATAGGTCAGAAATCGAACAATGTCTTCTGAGGCTTTGCTTTAGCAGCCGGTTTTGGCTCCGGCTTCGGTTCAGCTTTTGGAGTCGGATCTGCGTTCTGTGAACTTCCTGCAGAATCTGAATTCCCGCTTGATGCAGCATTTTGCATGATCTGGTTCAGGTCCATTTGCTTTTTGTCCTGTACCTTTCTGGCTGCCTTCTTCTCAAAGAATACCGGTGCATCGTCAGTGCCATAGGTACTGCGTTTTTCCTGTGCCAGGTCATAGATCTTCTGTATGCCTTTTGTGACCTTCTTCCCACCGGTAAGATAGACGATCTCATCCACGGTCAGGTCCAGGTCCACAGTAACGTCTACTGCATAGGCATCATCCTTCAGCATCCTGCCGTAGAGGTGTGCCAGGTCTGTGCGTGAATAACGCATGGACTCGTTGCAGTGGTCGCCGATCCGGGATGCAATATTATCCCTCATATCGCGCTTTGACCTTAGTTGTCCCATCTTTCTCCAGAACGATGGTGGCTGGTATTTTGTGAACCCACGGCTGACATGTGACTTCGATACAACTGTTCCGCATGTCATGAGGACACTCGCATATCTCCAGAGGCGGTAGCTCTGTCGCTTTCTCACACGACCAAGGTACCTGTCTGCTTTTGAAAGACGCCTGTAGCCTGTAATCACATCCTCTTCGGTACCTTCCTGCGTGCCATATTGCAATGGCAGGTTCTCGTCGATCCAGTGGATCAGGTTCTCAGGAGTCTCGTCCAGGCCGTATGTGGCCTGCAATGCACTTTTCGGGTCGGTGCTCTTGAAGATCTTTCCCATCACCTTGAAGATGTTTTCCTTCGTGTCCCTCTCGGAGGTGGCGATATCCTCAATGTAGATCTCGTCCCTTCCCAGTGAAACTGCCTGAAGGTCCTTGACAGCACTTCGCATGTCTCCACCGGCGTTCTCGGCCAGTTTCTCAAGGACGCCTACGCCACACATGATCTTCTCCTCAACGCATATCTTCTTGAGCGCCGGGATCATGGACCTTCCCTGCACCGAGTTGAACTTCAGCTCAATGCAATTCGAGCGTATGGTGGGTGTGAGTCCGTAGAGGTCATTAGCGATCAGCACGATGGGCTGGTCAGTTGTCTTGATTATGTTTCCCACGGCACGGGAGCCACCTCTGTCGGCATTTCCGTGCATGTTGTCGGCCTCATCCAGGATGATCAGTCGCTTTGAGGATGTGCCGGTAAGTGAGCTCATCTTCGATGCAGAACCTGCTACCCTTTCGATAGCACCTGCTGTTCGCTGGTCACTTGCGTTCAGCTCGATGGTCTCCCAGCCGAAGTCCCTGGCGAGTGCATGTGCTGCGGACGTCTTTCCGACACCTGCAGGTCCGTAGAGTATGGCTGCACGCTTTTCCGGTGTGCCGGTGAGCCATGATTCTGCCCACTCTCTCATATCCACGACCGATTTCTTGTTGCCCACAAGATCTGAAAGGGACTGTGGCCTGTATTTTTCAACCCATTCGATAGATTCTGCCATCTGTGATCATACCTTCAATAAAAGGGAAAAGTAATTAATGTTTGCATTTCTTTGTTGATTCTGATTAATATCATTTCTGGCAGGTGATCCGGTATGTAGAACGATAGCACGACTGGTCTTATGGATGTTGTCCGGAAAAGGGCTCTTTCAAACACTGCAAAAGTGGCTATTGGTGTACGTGATCCCACACCCAAGATGATCTCCAGCATAGAGAAAGCCCACAACGAGGGTTATGCACACGTTATTCTTGTAGGGGATAAGCAGGAGATCGATGCCGTTGGCACTTCCCTTGAGATAATCAACACACATGAGCCGGAGCTGGTCCTTGGTGACCTGCTGGCATCGGGTTCGGTGGATGCGGCTGTAAGGGGAACTGCAAAGGCCTCGGGAACTCTTTCCCATCTCAGGGATGTCCTGAAGATCGATCGCCTGCATCGTATGGCCTTTCTCCTGACAGCCGAAGGCGTTCCGTTCTTCCTCGCACCTGTGGGGATCGATGAGGGAAATAATCTTTCAGACAAGATCACACTTGTCAAACTTGGTGTGGAACACATGCGAAGGTTTGGCGTTGAGCCGGTGGTCGGTGTCCTCTCCGGAGGCAGGATGGGGGATCTTGGAAGGCACGAGAACATTGACCGCACACTTGCAGATGCTGACTTCCTGGCAAGCAGGTTGCGGGAAAATGGTATATGTGCAAAGCATTATACAATACTGATCGAGGATGCCATAAAGGAGGCGAATTTCATCTTTGCTCCTGATGGCATAACCGGTAACCTGATATTCAGGACCCTTGTTTTCCTCGGAGGAGGGGACGGTATCGGTGCACCGGTATTGATGGACGACCATGTCTTCGTGGACACATCACGCGTTGGTGGCCACTACACAAAGGCCATAATGCTTGCAAGTGCCCTTGTGGACATGAAAAATGAGAGAAACAGATCTTGATTGTGTGAATTATGGGGTGTTGACATAGAAACTGTTGCATGTGGATGGCCTGTTGTGAAAGGGGACTGTACCGCCGGGAATTCAGACTCCTGTATTGCAGTAATAACTCTTGCAAGCTCGCTTGAACCTTATGATGAAGCTGCCATGTGGGGCACCTGCAAGACCGAGAACCTTGGTGCAGAGAAGATCATCATAAACACGGTATCGAACTCGAATATCAGGTATCTTCTTGTCTGTGGCAGTGAATCCAGAGGTCACCTTGCAGGAAAAACACTTGTTGCACTTCATAAGAACGGCATAGATGAGGACGGGCGGATCATCGGTTCTGATGGTGCTATCCCTTTCATCGAGAATGTCAGCAGGGATGTTATTGAACGTTTCCAGAAGCAGGTAACCCTCATTGAACGTATCGGCCTGGTGGATATTGATGAGATCCGCCGGATCGTTGATGAATACAAGGGCAAGGAAGGCCCGTACTGTGAAGCAGCTTTCGTTGTGGAAAGCGCCAGGAAGAAAAGCAGGCCTGTTATGGATGTTACATCAGGTGACATCATGATATCAGGTGATGTAATGCTTGATTCGGCTTCCGGTATCGTCTGTGAAGTGGATTCCGTGTAAGTATCGTTCTATTGTTATATTGTTATCTTAATCATTGTTATATTTCGTAGAGGTTGTGTTCATGTTCAGGTTCCAGAAAGAGCAGGAGATCGTCAATATTGCAGGTGTGAAGATCGGAGGCCAGCCGGGTGAGCTGGCAACAGCGCTTGCAGGTACTATATTCTATGAAGGCCACAGCATCGTGGAAGATGCGGATGCCGGTATATTTGACAGGGCAGGAGCAGAAGCTCTTGTGAACATGCAGGATTCCATGTCCGACGAGACTGGAAATCCTTCAATTGTCCACATCTTTGCCAATACTTTCGAGAGCATGCAGAAGTACATCGATTTTGTGACCTCGGTAAGTGATTCTCCTTTCATCATCGATTCCCCGCAGCCTGCTGTGAGGATGGCTTCATCAGAATATGTCACCGACATCGGTCTTGCTGACAAGACGATCTACAATTCCATTAACATGAGCATCAGCGATGAGGAATGTGCAGCCCTTGCAGATTCCGATATTGACAGTTCCATCATCCTCGGCTTCAATGCAATGGATTCCTCCCTTGATGGCAGGATGGCATTGCTTGAGAACGGTGGCAAACTGATGGACAGGGGCCTGCTGGAAATTGCTGATGAATGTGGTATCACGAACGTGCTCATCGATCCCAGCATAACTCCAATGGGCGATGGGGCAGGTATTGCTCTTCGTATGACCATGACTGCCAAGGCGAAATGGGGATATCCTGTAGGATCCGGAATTCATAATGCTCCTTCTTCCTGGAGCTGGCTTAAAGCCAAGAAGAAGGAAGACCCACTTGTCTACAAGATGTGCGACATTGGAACGGTTTCCATGCAACAGCTTGCCGGTGGCGATTTTGTGCTCTATGGTCCTATTGAGAATGCAAAGTACACCTTCCCTCTTGCGGCAATGGCGGATATCATGATCTCAGAGGCATCTTCTGATCTTGATATCGAACCTTCATCCTCACACCCGCTTAACCTGCTGGTGTGAACCCTTTTTTGGAAATGCTTATGTATCCTATGAATGCATATTCTTTTTAGCTTTCCCGGGTTGATGTGGCATGAAAGAACTTAAGATCAGTATTTCCGATGAGTTGTATGGGGAACTATCAAATGTTCCTGATAAGGATTCCTTTTTGGCAGAACTTATTGAGAATGGACTGAAAGTATCTGCCGGGGATACCTCTGAAGACCTTCCTGAAGAAGCATACTTTGAACTTGAAGATACGTTTGAAGAGGAAGGATCTATAGAAAATATTGAGGAAGAGCCTCTTACTTTGCCCTGTGATGGCAGTCTGGTGGATCCGGATGATCTCGATGGCTGTGCTGAACTTTTCACAGATATCGACCTTGAAGATGAAGTGGGAGAAGAAGCAAAGCCAGCCTCTGATATGATATCTTTTTCTGAAGAGGGTAACTTTCCGGTTGAAAAATCAGCTTGCTTCCAGAGCATCATTGTTGATCTGACAGACCGTATCTGTGAGCTTGAGAAGCAGATCATGGATATGAATTCTAGTATCCAGTCCATTAAAGACAGGTCCGTATTATTTGAGTTATCCGATGACAATGTAGGGGGACAGCAAGTTTCTGTAGTGCAGCCAGATAGTATTGCTACAGAAAGAACTGAGGAAAAGGTTCCCTATGCTACCCTTTCTTTCCCTGATCTAAAGGTTCCTCCTGAATTGCTGGGTGATGCCGAAGTTCCTCCAGCAGAAGTGCCGGGCCACGATATTGGAAAACCGGTCGAAAAGTTTTCACCGGATATCCCGGAAGCCATCGTTGAAGAACCTTCTTTACCTGAACCATTTTCAAAGCCTTTGTTATTCGATGCTAAGGTTCCGCCACTGTCTTCTCAGCAGGACTCTGAGGCGGGTTATGAGAGGGAACTGCCGTATTTTTTGCAGGGCGATGAAGTTGATGCCGTGGATGGTGCTCCTGACAGTAATGCTGATTTTGTTTCAGATCCCTCGCAATCTCCTGTCTTGGCAGAGGATCCTGCAGTCCCTGTACCTGACCGGTATGTTCCTATAACGGACAAGCTTGAAAGCTGCATATTTGCTTACCTCCCGTCCGGATCAGAAGTAAAGAAAGATGTTATCAAAAGCCTCCTTTCCAAGCAGTACGCGGATTCTGAAGTGGAATCCAGAATAGATCAGCTTCTATCAGATGGCAGAATAGCCAGCATTGTAAAGGATGATAAGGTCTATCTCAGCAGTTCCCCTGAAAAGAGGTCCGATTGATCTTGGTTCTGATCTTGGAGTAATTCGGATCAATAGGTCAAAAAGAGTTAAAGGATATCAAAAGTAATAAAAAAGGAACAAGCTGCTTAAAGTAGCAGCTTTTAGTCCCTGATAGCTCCTCTGTTTGCGGAACTAACTGTTTTTCGGTATCTTGAAAGGTAACCTGTGACTTCTTTTTCGATAGGCTTGAAGTCAGCTCTCCTCTTTTCCAGTTCTTCGTCTGAAACGTTGAGTTCAAGCTTTCTTCCAGGCATATCGATCTCGATTATGTCGCCTTCCTGTATCAGGCCGATAGGTCCGCCTTCATAGGCTTCAGGTGAGATGTGACCGATACATGGTCCTCTTGTACCACCTGAGAACCTTCCGTCCGTGATGAGTGCCACAGAATCAATGAGTCCCATTCCAGCGATAGCTGAGGTTGGAGAGAGCATCTCACGCATACCCGGACCTCCTTTTGGTCCCTCGTACCTGATGACAACGACATCTCCAGGCTTGATCTCGCCTTTCATGATGGTTGACATTGCTTCTTCTTCACTGTTGAATACTCTTGCAGGGCCGGTGTGTTTGAGCATCTTCTCATCCACAGCTGCCTGTTTGACAACTGCTCCGTCAGGTGCAAGATTTCCTTTCAGCACTGCAATTCCGCCTTCCTCGTGGAGCGGGTTCTCAAGTGTGGTCAGTATACGGGCGTTCAGCTTTGGATTATAAATGACAAATTCTTCGACATTCTCGCCAACGGTCTTTCCGGTGATTGTCTTCTCATCGAGGTTGAGCTTTGTCTTAAGCCTCTTCATGATCGCATGAACTCCGCCAGCTCTCTCGAAATCAAGCATGAAGTTATCTCCGCCTGGCCTGAGTCCTATCAGGTGTGGAGTTGTCTTGCTGAGCTCATCGAACTTCTCAAGCGGAAGCTCAATTCCAAACTCGTGTGCGATTGCAGGCAGGTGAAGGGTTGTGTTGGTACTTCCTCCTACTGCAAGGTCGACCATGATAGCATTCTCAAAGGATCTCTCGGTAACGATCTGGCGTGCTGTAACTCCTTCCTGTACAAGCTCCACGATCCTCTCACCGGTGTCTTTTGCCATACGCATCTTCTTTGCATCAACTGCATGGGCTGTTGCACAACCCGGGAGGCTAAGTCCCAGTGCTTCTGTCATGCATGCCATGGTGTTGGCTGTGAACATTCCAGCACAGGAGCCTGCACCGCAGCAACACATATCTTCAAGCTGTTTCAGTTTGTCAGATGAGACCGATCCGCTCTGGCAGGACCCGACTCCTTCGAAAACGGAGACGAGGTCTGTGTATTTGTCATCAACAAATCCCGGAAGCATAGGTCCGCCTGTGACGACCATTGTCGGGATGTCAAGTCTTCCTGCAGCCATGAGGTGTGCAGGTGTGATCTTGTCACATGATGTTACCATGACCATACCGTCCATCTGCTGGCCCTGGATCATGATCTCAATGGTGTCCTCGATAGCTTCCCTGCTTGGAAGGGAATACTTCATTCCTTCGTGTCCCATTGCGATACCATCACAGATGCCTATGGTATGGAATTCGAAAGGAACACCGCCTGCATTGCGAATACCGGCCTTTACCGCTTCTGCTACCTTGTCTAAGTGAATGTGTCCCGGAATGAACTCTGTCCATGAATTCACAACAGCTATGAACGGCTTCTTCATCTCAGAATCGGTAACCCCTATCGCTTTCAAAAGCGACCGGTTCGGTGCACGTGCATCTCCTTTCTTTGTATTGTCACTTCTCATATGATAACCTCAGTAAAACTCCATGACGTACTATCCTACACGATTAAAGTATAAGTACACTATGTTAAACTGCTTTCAAAAGGTTCATTTATAAGGTATCCTTCCATTTTAATCCACATGAGAACAGTGATCATAGACGGCTATGTGGATGAGCCCGCGTGCTTCGGGGTTCCGCCATACATCTCTCCCTACATCCGCTACATAGCCGGTGCCCTCCGTGACAGAGGCATAGCAGAAGATGATATTCATTATTTTACCATCGATCAGCTCAGGACAGCAACAGCAGATGATGTCCTTGCACTAAAGAGTGCAGACCTTGTGGTCATACTGTCAGGCATGACCGTCCCGGGCAAGTACCTAAGGTCATCCCCTATAACTCCTGGTGAGATCGAGAACATATGTAGTCTTTCACAGGGACTGAAAGTGATAGGTGGTCCCATACGTCTCGGTTTCAGCAAAGAGGGTGGTACAGGTGCCAGTGAGCTGGGTATCGAAGCGGAAGATGTTGTCATTGCAAAGCAGGATATCGAGGCTTTCGTCTATGATCTCTTTGAGAATGGTTCCCTGCTTGACCCGGATGATATTAACCACCGGCTGAGGACAGTAGGTGAGATCGGGAAGTGGTCCCGTCTTGGTGCTTTTATCATCGAAAAACATCCGGAGTATCCGTATGTCATGTGCGAGCTTGAGACCTACCGTGGCTGTGGCCGTAAGGTGCACTGCTCCTTCTGCACCGAAAGGTTCTACGGGCCTTCGGATTACCGCCCTGTATTCGATGTGGTCGATGAGGTGTCCTCCCTTTACGCTGCCGGTGCAAAATATTTCCGTATTGGAAGGCAGCCTGACCTGTTCGGTTTCCACGCTAAGGATATCGGTGCGGACATCCTGCAACCGGATCCATCTGTACTGGAATCGCTCTATGGAGGCATACGCAAGGTGGCGCCTGACCTTCAGGTGTTGCACATGGACAATGCAAATCCGGCAACCATTGCTGCGTATCCTGAGCAGAGCCTTGAGATAATGAAAACCATTGTCTGCCATCACACATCCGGTGATATTGCTGCCCTTGGTATGGAAAGTGCTGATCCGAATGTGGTGCGTGCCAATGATCTGAAAGCAATGCCGGAGGATGTGATGGATGTGATCAGGATGTTCAATGATGTTGGTGCTTCAAGAGGCAGTAACGGACTCCCTGAGCTTTTACCGGGGTTGAACTTTGTCCACGGTCTTCCCGGCGAGACCAAGAAGACCTTTGATATGAACTATGATTTTCTCAGGGATGTCCTGGACTCCGGACTTCTGGTAAGAAGGATCAATATCCGGCAGGTCATGGCATTTCCGGGTACCCGGGTCTATGGCAATGATGAGCTTGTGGGAAAGCACAAGAAGCTGTTCCTGAAGTACAAGGAAAAAGTACGAAAAGAGATCGATCTGCCAATGCTTCGGAAGGTCGTTCCGAAAGGCACCGTACTTCGGGATGTGATGTGTGAGGTACATGATGAAAGCTCAAAACACGAGCTGACATTTGGAAGGCAGTTTGGCACCTATCCTTTGCTTGTTGGTATTCCGCTTACACTTCCACTCTGGAAGTTCACCGATGTTGTGATCACAGGGCATGGGCAGCGTTCCGTAAAGGCAATCCCCTATCCGCTTGAGATCAATTCCGCCCCCCTCTCTGTAATTAAGGAGATCCCCGGTATTACCGATCTTGAAGCTTCAGAGATCTATAGTGGGGTACCTTATGCAAATAAGAATGATATCCTGGAAAAGGTAATTGATGTGGAAAGAATGCTGGACTATATTATAGTGTGATCCTGCAATTACTTCTTCATCCTTTTCTCTCTGTCCTTTATCTTTTATTTCTTACTTTTCGACTGAGCTGTTCATGAAGTCTGCATCTTTCAGGACCTTCAGGCTCACAAAGCTTCCTGCAATTATATTTGTATAATATGTGAGTGCTCTCCAGGCCAGTACTGTTATTCCTATCAATGCCGGGGATGCCACCAGTACTGAGAAAAGTGAGCTTGCACCAAACTCTGCAACTCCGCTTGCTCCCGGGGTTGCAGGTATTATCATTACGATAGTTAGCAGGATCTGTGCTGCGAATGCCACCACCACTTCTGGTGGCTGGTTCAGTCCCGAGAGTATGACCGGCAGGATGGAATAGAGCGTGCAGCGATAGATTATGGTGCATATTGTGCCGTAGAGCAGACCTCTTCTTCCTTTTTTCAACAGGTATCGCAGTCCAAAGTGGAAATCATCCACTTCCGTATCCACTTTCTTCAGCAGATGTGCAAGTGCTTCATCGGTCTTCCTTCCATGAAAGCGTCTTGTCCTGTGCACGAGGAAATGGATCATTCTCTTTATACGATGTGGTTTCCATACGGCATATATCAATATTCCAAGGGCTGAGAGGAGCACCGCTTCTCCGGTGATGAGGAGGATGTCGAAATTCTCACCCGGGATAACACCCCTGAAAATGTAGAGTGCTATGGGTGCTGTCACGAGTATTAAAAAAGCATCAGTGAGCCTCTCTCCAATTACTACTGATGTTGCCTGTCCTATCGGGATCTCGTTCTTTGAAAGAAGGTGCACCCTTAGGGCCTCTCCTCCGGCAGAAGACGGTGTGACAGCAGCTACGAGGAGGCTTGATATGGCGATCTCTGTGGTCTTTAATGAACTGATATCGTGGCCCAGGGACTGGCACATAAATTTCGTACGAAGTCCCCAGACAATATAGGAAAACACTTGAAGTGCGATGGCAGCTAAGATCGCTTCCTTTTTGATGTTAAGGATGGAATCGATCGTGGTCGTATCCACTGTGAAGACCAGCAAAAATACAATTGATGTAAAGCTTAACAGCAGTGATATTACGAGCCACTTAAAGAATCGATTCATGTTCTTGAGGTTTTCTTATCTCATCTTATTCGAATTCAGGGTCGATGATTGTCTCCTTGATCCTTGATCCTGCTTTGATATTGATCTCCGGCCATATCTTCACATCGGAATGGATGGTGGAGTCATCATTGATGTTCACGCGGGGACCGATCACTGTTCCGTTCTCCATGCTGCAGTTCTTTCCTATCACAGTGTTGTTGTCAATGATAGATCCGGATGCATTGGAGTTGTTCCCTATGGTGACATCATTGAATATGTATGATGACAGTATCCTGCTGTTGTCCTTGATGACACAGTTGGAGCCGATGGCGGTGTATGGTCCTATCAGTACGTTGTTCCCGATGGTTGTGTTCTCGCCGATGACAATTGGGCCCACGAGTGCGGAGTTTGAACCCACAGATACGTTGTTACCGATCTTGAGGGGGCCGACTATTCGTGAATTTTTTGTCTTGAAATTTCCTTCTATGGAAGTTCCGGGAAGAGATTCAAGCATCCATCTCTGTGCCTCTCTGTAGGCGTGTGCACTTCCTACATCTGTCCAGTGGCCGCGTACCAGCATGCCATTGATCTTCCTGTCATCATTCATCAAGGCAGGGAACAGGTCCTTTGCGAAATCATACTGCTGATTTTCAGGTATCCAGTCGAAGATCTCCGGGCAGCACATGTATATTCCTGTGCTGGCAAGATTGCTGAATATCTCTCCTGGGCCGGGTTTCTCCAGGAACCGGTGTATCCTGTTGTTAACATCCATGTCGGCGATACCGAATTCCCGTGGGTCGTCAATGGACATCAGTCCGATGGTAACCATTGCATCGTTCGTCTCGTGGTATCTGTACATGTTACGAAGGTTAAGGTCCATCACATGGTCTCCACCAACTATGATGAATGGTTCATCCTTGAGGTACTCCTCTGCGTTCTTCACACTTCCAGCAGTACCCAGTTTTGTTTCTTCATAGACGTAGTCGATATGCACTCCGAACATACGCCCGTCCCCAAGGCTTTCTTCTATCTTTTCAGCCATGTATCCGATAGTTATTACGATCTCATTGAACCCTTCTTTTGCAAGGTGCTCTATAAGATGAACAACGGATGGCTTGTTCATAATTGGTATGCTTGGCTTTGGTCTGTCAAAGGTCAAAGGACGAAGTCGTGTGCCTTCTCCCCCACACATGATACACGCTTTCATACTTTTAGAAAACGCCCTTTTCACTTATATTGTTACCGTTATGTGTTTGTGGCACCTGCTTTCTTATTCAGGCTACCCGGACATCCTTTTCCTTCTGGACGATGATCTCAAGTTCTCCTTCATATTCGTCCAGTATGCCTTTAACATGTACCTGATCGCCTCTGGAGATCTTTTCGTTCATCTCTTCGGCTCCCTTGTTGTTAGGTATGAAAACAGTTATGGGTTGAGTGCTGTGACCAACTTCAAGAATGAGGTGGTCTCCGGTGTATGTGAGACGTTTGCTTAAGACCTCTCCTTCCACGAACACCTTCTCTCCCAGTCCGGATGAATCTGTCAGTGGCTGAATATCACCTGTCAGCTCTCCGGGGAGGTATGTAAAATAAGCTACTGCCAGTGACAGGATGGCCATCACCAGCAGGACTGCTACGATCTTTTCTTCTTTTTCCATCCTTGATCCGTTTTTGTTTTTTTGATGATTGTTTTATTGCTGTCCGATAGACACCAGTGTTATCTTAAAGACAAGTGTCTTTCCTGCAAGATGGTGGTTGTAATCGATGAATGCATGTGTCTCATTCATTTTTGCTACTGTTACCTGCCCGTGCTGGGTGTAAAGTGCCATCCCGACTTCAGGTTCGATCCCCATCTCGTTAAGCTTGCTGATCTCGATCGGCTGGACAAGTTCCTCATTGTACTCTCCATATGCTTCTGCTGCAGGGATCGTGACAGTACGTTCTTCTCCGATCTCCATTCCAACTACGCCATTGTCGAACCCTTTGATCATCTGGCCTGCACCAACAGTGAATCCGAGCGGGCTGTATTCCCTTGCAGAATTATACTGTCCGGCTTCCTTTGCGACTTCTTCCAGTGATGTATCAAAGATAGTTCCGTCTTCAAGCTGGCCAATGTAATTGACAGTGATATAATCTCCTTCTTTTACCATTGTATCTTCCTGATCCCCGGAATTGCCCGCACAACCACTGATTAGGACAATGCATGCAAGTATAACAAGTAATATTGTTTTTTTCATTGGAATCAACATTTCTAACCTTATAATGTGTGATAAGTATTTTGATATTGTATATGGGTTTCTATATTGTTTGACACGAATTTAGTGTTATTTATATTTTTATTTTTAAGAATATGTATAATTAAAACTCTATCCTGTATAATTAATTGTATATGCTGTATATAATTAATATTTTAATTCCATTTCTATGTTTTCATATTCATCAGATGGTGGATTTCTGGATGTTTTATCCAGATGAATCGCAGCTTCTTGATTTTAAATTTATTGTTTTGTATAGTTGTTACTATTTGCAAACAAAAACTATCATAAAAGCTAATATATGTATGGCATAGAAGATACAAAATTATCTAAATGTAATACATATATCATTCAAAAAAACATCTTTATATATCAGAATGGTATCATCTATCTCATTCAATTACACTTGTCTAATTCAATAAAAATCATATCTGAATGAATATGGTTTAAAAAACTATTAATTTGGGTGGTAGAAGTGTTGCTAATAACATACATTTTAAACAAAAGTTTAAGATCTGCAAGAGGTGCTTGAGAATGAATATGGTACTTCTCACTGTTGTGGGAATACTGATAGCCATTCTTTTATTTGGTGTTAAGACCGGAATTGGATGTGGTTTTTCCAACCGAAGCACAAAACAGATCCTTGCACTTGCAGGAAGCTATTTCATCCTGTCAATAATCATCGGCAGCCTCATAGGCTATGTTGACCAGTCAAACCTTGACCTCATTGCGAGCATGGGGATGTCCCTGCACGTTCTGGTTGCTTTGCTGCTCATCGGAGCAGGTATCTATACCCAGAAGCAGTGGAACTGTGGCTGCGATGTTTCCCATCGCACATTCCTCGTGATCTCCCTGCCCTGTCCGGTCTGCCTGACAGCGCTCTTCATCTCCTGTATGCTTCTGGCAACATCCCTTGAGATGAGTGGGCTCTGGATCGGATTCCTCGTGGGTGTTGTGTTCTTTGTTTCTGTGGTTGCAACCTCATTTTTATGCAAGAAGCTGAACAAGACACCTGAGACTCTTGGTAACATCATGATGATCCTTGGTATCTACTACCTCATGGGTGCTATCCTGGTGCCTGCTTACATTAAAACAAAACAGATGAACATCCCTGCATATCATGCACCGCCTGTGGAGATCCTTCCATTTGTGGTCTTTGCAATATTCATTGCAGGTGGATTTGTTCTTGAAAAAATAAGGAGTAACTAAATATGGGTATTGATTCTTCTTTGTTCCAGATCATGTATACCGCTGCATCTGCTATGCTGTATCCTGTGGTAATACTTTTGATCCTGACAATTGCGTTATCGCTTGGTTTGATCGGTGAGTTCATTTCTGAATATGCAAAACGTCACCGAAACGTCAAAGAACTGGAACATATAGGCCGAAGCGTTCAGGAGAATGTTAAGAATTCCTCCTACGACGATGCTGCATCACATCTTCTGAAAATTGACCAGAACCAGCTTGTCACATCATTTGCACATGATGCTGCAGAGCACCTGAAAAATAATGCAATCTCTTCCATCGACTGGTTGTCAGAGGAGTATGAGGTAAGGATGACAAAGCGTCTGGAGCAAACAAAGATAATGTCCACAGTAGCCCCTATGCTCGGACTGATGGGAACTTTAATTCCACTGGGTCCCGCACTCATCGGTCTTGCACAGGGTGATATCCTCCAGCTTGCCAACAACCTGATGATTGCGTTTGCAACAACCGTACTTGGCCTTTTTGCAGGTATCGTGGGGTACGTACTTACACTGGTCAGAAAAAGGTGGTACTGGCAGGACATGGCAGATATCGACTATCTTGTTGATTCCATGGGGATTGGAGAATGAGGCGGAAACGGTATCATCGGACGGGAATCCTCTACGAGGAAGAAGACCAGAACCCTCTGACCGGAGTGGCCAACCTCTTCGATGTTGCCATGGTATTCTCTGTGGCTCTGTTGATCGCGCTTGTGATGTCTTACCAGTTACCTGAGCTGCTCAGTCCGACTGAGGATATAACCATCGTAAAGAATCCTGGTCAGGAAAACATGAAGATCATAGTTAAGGAAGGGCAGGACATCGAAGTCCTGAACATGACAGAGCAGATCGGTGGGGGCACCGGTGAAGCACTGGGTACAGCTTACCAGCTGGCCGATGGTCGTGTCGTTTATGTTCCCGATTCCGGGAACGAAACGAGTACCTGATCCTTTCAAGAGTGTGTGGTACTGAAAATTAAGAAAATTAGAATGAAATGAAAATGTGTGGATAATGAAAGTTGGATACACCCCGGACAGCCGCCAAGCAAAGTTCCGGGGTGTCTTACACATTATCGGGTGGATAATATGCGAAATATAATACGTCAAACATTACTTTTAAGTGTTTTGATTTTGCTGGCAGCTTCGCCAGTGGTATCAGCTGAAGAACCAATGGTTAACATTACTTATGTGTACTACGAAGAAAGTGATGCTCTGGAAATGGCAGAACTTACTAATGAGTACCGGCAATTTATAGGTTACACTGCAATTCCGGCATTCAATGAAAGCTGGTATGCAAGTGATCAATTGATTGAGGCTGCAGATAATGGTTTTTTATCATCTCAGGATGTAATTTTATTTGAGATGGTCGGTTCAAAAGTCTACAACACAGTAAGTGATACAACTGGACTGAACATAAATGAGACTCTGCAAGCAGCCCATGACAATGGTACTTCTTTGTTAAGCGTGAAGGCTAGTACAAGTACTCCTTCCTATTTTGACCATATCTCTAATGGCAGTGCTGATGATGCAGTATATAACTATTATAGCAATATGGGTACTGAAGGTGAAGGTCTTGGAAATGCAGAAGATCTCCTCATATGTCTTGCAAAGGATTATGGCAATGATCCTACAATTACAAGATTATTGACACCTCTGAGAATTACTTACGTTTATTATCAAGAGAGTGATGCTTTAGAGACTGCAAAGTTGACAAACGATCATAGTCAATTTATAGAATATAATGCCATTCCTGCATATAATGCAACCTGGTATGCAAGTGATCAATTGGTTGAAGCTGCAGATAATGGTCTTTTAGCATCTCAGGATGTAATTTTATTTGAGATGGTTGGTTCTAAAGTTTACAATACAACAAGTGATACAACCGGATTTAGCATAAACGAGACTCTGCAAGCAGTCCATGATAATGGTACCTCTTTGTTAAGCGTGAAGGCGAATACAAGTACTCCTTCCTATTTTGATCATATTTCAAATGGTAGTGCTGATGACCAGGTATACAACTATTACAGCAACATGGATGTAACAGTTGAGGGGATTGATAGCGCAGAAGACCTTCTAATTTACCTTGCAACAGAATACAGTAATCATCCAATAATCAATTTCTGGGATAATGTAAATGTTGATTACAATGAAATTTTATTTGTTCTTGGTACGGATTATAATGAAGTTTCACTGATCAATGCCGCACAAGATTCTAACATCTCGACAGAATTGAATATAACTATTTTCACAAAAAATGATACTGTGCCTGATGATTATGACTTTTCAGAATTTGGGTTGATTTTCCTTGAATCTCAGGATGAAAACTCAATTGCAAACTGGACAACAAGTATCAAAGTTAGCAAAGAGCTTGGTTCGAAGGTTATATGTTATGATTTAGCTTCAAACGTTTCCCCGTCTAACCTTGACCTATACTCGGACGAATATACCGATATTGAAAGATACTGGGTTCAGGGTGGCCAAACAAACATGGAGAATATGCTCATGTTCATGGGTCAGCAGTTTGCGGATGTATGGGAACATGAAACAATAGATGAACCGCAGGTGTTGCTTCCAAAAGTGAATATAACTTTCATACTAAATGCAGAAACAAATCTGTACTATCTTAATCAGGTTCTTACTGATAGGGAAGTTGTAGCAGAACGTTTCAATGTTACACTGATGAATGGGGAAGAAGCTACTAGTGTCAGTGATTTTTCCGATCAGGATGTAATTATACTCTACATGGTAGGTGCTGACCAGATCCCTCTTTTCAAGGATGCTCTAATTGATGCCCAAAATAGTGGTACAGAAATAGGTGTCTTTGGAATGGGTGAATTAGCTACAGGAGTCGGAACAATTGATATGGATAGTCTGCCTCATAGCGTCATGGTCGATTATTTCACGAACAGTGGAATTGTCAATATGGAAAGATGGATTCGCTACATCGGATCAAATTTTGAAGATGCCTATATTGAATATGGGCCGGTAACCGAACCTCCTATTCCAAAAAATGGTATTTATCATCCGGATGCATTTCCAAGGATTTTTGAGGATAGTACAGATTATCTTGAATGGTATTCAAATCGGATAGATGGTGGACATGTTTACGATTCAAATGCACCAACTATAGGAATTGTGAATTATGCACTTCAGTCTAATACTCTCGCTTTTACAGCGGACGATGCTCTGATAAGATACATTGAATCAAAGGGTTGTAATGTGATCTATGCAACTGGTCTTGCTTTTATGGATGATGACGATGGAAACAGGGCGGCTGAATATTACTCGAAGGATGAAGTTGTATTAGTTGATTCAATGATCTCCCTGAAAGGATTCTACATAAATTTCGATCTGGTTGAAGGTCAGGAGTATCTCACCGGATATAACATTCCGGTAGTAAAGGGAATCTATGATTATTACCAGTCACCGTCAGAATACTACAATAGCACACATGGATTAAGCCCAACATCTCTCTATTATCAGGTTGCATACCCTGAGATAGAAGGATGTACGGATTACATATGGGTGGCTGGTATTGTTAAAGATCCGATGACCGGCCAGTCATATTACGAACCAATAATGGAGCAGGTCGAGTGGATCAGTGACAGGGCCATCGCATGGGCAGAGTTGGGTAAAACAGACAATTCTGACAAAAAGGTAAGCATCATATACTACAACCATGAAGGTGGTAAGAACAACATTGGTGCCAGCTATCTGGATATCGGTTCAAGTTTCACATTGCTTCTTGAACAAATGAGGGCAGATGGTTACGATATTGGTAATGGTACAATTCCAAATGCCAGTGAGTTCATCGACCTGTTCATTGAAAGCAGGAACGTTGGTTCCTGGGCTCCCGGAGAACTTGAGAAGGTTGTCAATTCCGGCAATGTGACCCTTGTTCCTGTGGAGGATTATCTCGCCTGGTATAACACTCTTCCTGAATCTGTAAGACAGGATGTTGAAAGTAAATGGGGAACTGCCCCTGGCGATATAATGGTGTATGATGGGAACTTTGTGATCCCTACAGTACAGCTTGGTAATGTCAATTTCATACCACAGCCTACCAGAGGTACTCTTTCAGATGAGAGTATCCTCTATCATGACAAGGAACTTCCGCCAACACACCAGTATCTTGCAACATACTTCTGGATCAACAATGTCTATGATGCAGATGCAATGATCCATTTCGGTACTCATGGTACACAGGAATGGTTGCCTGGAAAGGAAGTTGGACTCTGGAGATATGACTATCCTTCAATAATGGTTGCTGAAACTCCTGTGATCTATCCTTACATCATGGATAATGTCGGAGAAGGTACACAGGCAAAGCGTAGAGGCAATGCAGTTATCATAGACCACCTGACACCACCGATAGTGGAAGCAGGACTTTATGGTAACTTGTCAATAATGCATGAGAAGATACACAATTACGAAGATGCAAAGAGTATCAATGATACTGCAAAGATGGCACTCTACCGTAACAGTACCATTGAATTATATGACTCGCTATGTCTGGTGAACGACCTCAATGTTACATGTGATGAATTGAATGCCATGACTGACGAGGAATTCGAAACATTCCTTGATTCAGTTCTCCATGACTACCTGCATAAACTGCAGACAACACTCATGCCTTACGGACTCCACATCTTTGGTGTTGCTCCTGAGAACGAGAAACTTGTATCAATGGTCAAGTCGATGCTTCGTAGTGATTTCATTGATCACATCTATAGTGTGATCCCCAAAGATACCGGAGACGAGGAGGATTGGGAGAATGCAGCTAATACATGTGCAGCTGATCTTCTGAATGCCACTTTGATCAACGGAACAAATGTGTCAGCAGCTCAGCTTGAGGTACTTAATCTTACTGATGCCAATGTTACTGCAGATCTCGATCAGGCATTGTATTATTCAGGTCAGCTGGCGCAGACCACTCGTGAGATCGACCAGACATTGCGTGCACTCAATGCAGAGTATATTGAACCTGGACCTGGAAACGACCCAATACGCAATCCTGAAGCATTGCCAACCGGAAGGAACTTCTACAGTTTTGACCAGAGAAAATTCCCTGATGCTGAAACAGAGGCTCTTGGAAAAGTCCTTATTGATCAGTGGGTAGCAGATTACTATGCAGTAAATGGTGTATATCCAGACAAACAGGCCTTTATCCTGTGGTCAGTTGAAACAATGCGTCACAAAGGACTCATGGAAGCGCAGATCTACGCTCTTATAGGTGTAGAGCTTGAAAGGAGCAGTGGAAGGATCACAGGTTTCAATGTGATCCCAGAAGAGAATATGACACATCCAAGGATTGATGTACTCGTCCTTCCGTCAGGTCTATACCGCGACACATTCCCACTTCAGCTTGAATGGATGGATGAAGCTGTCCGTATAGTTGCAGACCTTAATGAGAGCGAAGACTTCAACTTCGTCAGAAGGAATTCTCTTGAGATGGAGGCTGAACTTATAGCCATGGGCTATGATAATGAGACTGCAGAATACATCTCCAGGTCAAGGATCTTCAGTGAACCACCTGGCTCTTATGGTACGGGAATTTCGGAAACAGTTGCTGCCAGTGACACATGGGATGATGAAAGCAAGATGGCGGATCTCTACATCTCCAGAATGTCCAATATCTATGGAGCAGATTCATGGGGAGAAAACTACGAAGATGTGTTCAAAATGAACCTCGAAGATGTTGATGTGGCTATGCACAGTGATACCTCGAACCTATACGGACTCATCGACAACGATGATTTCTACTCGTATCTCGGAGGTCTTGGACTTGCTGTCAGATCCCTTACAGGGGAAACTCCTGATATGTATATAGCCGACTTCAAGGATGTTGACAATCCTCAGTACACAACACTTGAAGAGGCTTTCAGGAATGAATTGCGTGCCAGGTATCTCAATCCTTCATGGATGACTGGAATGATGGAATTCGATTATGCCGGTGCAAGGGAATTCATGAAATTCACGGAGTACATGTGGGGATGGGATGCTACATGCCCGGACATGGTTACGGACGATGACTGGAACATGATGTATGAGGCATATGTTCTGGATAAGTATGATCTTGGTCTGGACGAGTTCTACGCAGAGAACCCCTATCAATATCAGTCCCAGCTAGCCCGCATGCTTGAGACAACAAGAAAGGATTACTGGGACGCATCCGATGAGGTAATCCAGACTCTGGTTAGGGAGTATATTGAATCAGTTGTCGAGAATGGTGTAACATGCTGTCATCATACCTGTGGAAATGCTCTGCTTGATGAGTATGTGCAGGGTATAATGTCCGTACCAGGTGTTGTCGACCAGGCAACTATTGATGAGTACAACAAACTGATGCAGGATGCAACACATCGTTATCCTGAAACCAGTAGCTCCAGCAGGAAGACCAGCTCGAACACTCCATCGGCAAACGTGGTAAATAGCACAACCACAAGCACTGATGCTACAGGTTATGGAACTACGACCGATCAGGCAACTGCTGCTTCACAGGACAACTACGTTGAAGGCTATGAAATGACTCGTGAGAATACTCCTGATGAGTCTTCATCATCATCGTCTTTCTCAGGTTCTGATGTAATAGGTGCGGTGTTGGTCCTGTTATCTGCGGGATTGATCTACTTCGGTTTCATGAGAAAGAAGTAATTGTAAGGCAAAGGGTGGCAGCATTTCATTTCGAAAATCCGGAAAAATGCTGTATTTTTTCCTTTTTACTTTTTAATATTATTCCATTTGTTTCCGAACATGGATATTATTATCCTCACGTAAAACAATTACAATTAAAAATAATTAAAGTTTGTTTTATTACGAATGAGTTTTTACTACTTCATCACTCATATTTACGGTGGTGATAAAAATGATGACAGACCCTATCTGTAAAGCTCATGTAAGTGAGGGCAGCTCCTATGTTACGGATTATGGCGGAAAGAAGTACTATTTTTGTTCTGCTGAATGCAAGAACAAGTTCGATCAGCTGGAAAAGAGCGTAATACGCCTGAAGCGCAACATTGGTGAGAAGGAGAGGATATCCTTTGGGAAGCTCAAGAAGGAGATTATAAACCTTGGTATCTGCACATTGTGCGGTGCCTGCGTCTCTTCCTGTGAGTCCATAGCCTTTGTGAACAGCCAGCCCAAACTGATCGATAAGTGCACTGCCTGTGGTGTCTGCTACAACCAGTGTCCAAGGACCGTTACAAGGGAAGAGGACCTTGTGGGCAAGCTCAGGTTCGGCTATGCGGCCAGGTCTGGGATGCCCGACTCTAAGGGCCAGGACGGTGGGGTAGTTACTTCTCTGCTTGCATACGGGCTTGAGGAGGGGCTTCTGGATTGTGCCATCGTTACAAGGAAGTCGGAAGGTAATCCCTGGAGGCCTGAACCTTTTATTGCAACGACCGCAGATGAGGTCCTTGAGTCAGCAGGAAGCATCTATTCCCACAGCATGACCATGGAGCCATTGATGAGTGCCATCAAGCAGGGTATGAGGAGCATTGCATTTGTGGGGCCCAGTTGCAATATTGATGCTGTTCACAAGATGCAGACAAGTCCATATGGGTTCCTTCACCTGTTCCTCAGAGCAAAGGTCCTGAAGTTCGGGCTTTTCTGTATGGATAGTTTCGAGCATGAAGGTATCAGGGAATTCGTGCAAGCAAAAGGGATGGACCTCAATGATATTGAGTCCATGAAGATCCGTAAAGGTGTCTTTGAATTTGGTATGGCCGATGGCCTGGAGAGCTATGATCTTTCTGAACTGGACCAATACAGGTCTACATCCTGCAAGTTCTGTACCGATATGGCTGCAGAGAACTCGGACATCTCCTTTGGTGGCGTGGGAACGCCGCAGGGCTGGAGCACTGTTCTGGCACGCTCGTCCATCGGTTAGGAGATCCTCTGTGAGGCGATCGACAATGGTTACATCGATGCAAGGCGCCTTGAGAAGAAGGAAATGGACCGTGCTGTCAATCTTGCGAAGATGAAGAAGGTGCAGATGTATGGTTTGAACCGCAGGCAAAAGAAATGATCTTTTGTAGTGTTGCTCTACCTACAAATCAGTAACAAAAATGGTGGGTCTATAGGTGGAGTAGCAACCAGTAAAAAGGGCAACTTTCAATAGCTTTTGAAGGTCCAGTGAATATATGGAGTAAATATATGGATGTCTGTAGATGTTGGATTAATATCAGGTGGGGTAATAATCCTCAATGAAGAGGTTTCAACTTGAATTGCCTTTTAAGAAACTGTTTTCTGATAAAGGAAGTAAAACCTCTTTCGATTTATGATCTTGAGTTGATCAGATGTTTATGAACAAAAACTCCGAAAACTATCAGCGCCATGGATATCCAGAGTATTTTCATTATTGTATATTGAAGATCTGTTCCAATTAACCATGCGTGTATGAAGATCATTATGAAAGCAAGGTAGTTCAAATAATGGAAGTTCTTCCATTTTTTGATAATATGCTTCCTGTATACGGCCGCTGCTACTGCTATTAATATAAGGTAAAATGCCGGTCTGCCTGCAAGTTCCAGAAAATCCTTTAGTGGATATAATACCGGTAAAAATACTGAGATACTTTTTTCTTCAAATGCGAATGCAATGGGATGTATGACCATGAGGGAAATCCCTGTTCTGGCGAGAAGATGGTGTATGGTGATAAATCCTGTTCCAAAAATTTTCATCATCTGCATCATGTATTCAGAAGATAGTATTGCTAAAAAGATGAACAGATAAGCAAATAGTCCTGTTGCCCTGTCGACCATCCTTAATGGCATATCCTTTTCCTGTAAAAGTATGAAGACTATTATTGCAGAAACAAAAAGTACAAAGGATATTGCTGTCGTCCGACGTTTCATCAGGTACCTCCAATAATATTAAGATGCAATTTCTATAAAGTTATTTCCTGTTTTTATTGGCACTTTGCATTTTCTGATTTCGTATACTTCCCAGGACAGAGATGACTAAAAGATCTTGGCAGGTTTAAATGATTTTAAAAAGAACAATTATGGGCTGCTCGGGTGCATTGTCCGGTGTATGTGGGATTCTTGATCAATAGTTATGTTGAAT
This sequence comes from Methanococcoides sp. LMO-2, assembly GCF_038432375.1. Classification (NCBI taxonomy): domain Archaea; kingdom Methanobacteriati; phylum Methanobacteriota; class Methanomicrobia; order Methanosarcinales; family Methanosarcinaceae; genus Methanococcoides; species Methanococcoides cohabitans. The sequence continues at coordinate 75,510 of NZ_JBCAUS010000006.1, read as the reverse complement.
GGTGGGGATGATTGAAATGATGAAACTTTTCGACAAGTTTTCCTCATCTGTAGAAAAAAATAAATAACATTCAAACCGAGTTTTTATGTAATAATTTATGGGGGTATATAATGTCTGAACACGAAGAACTTGAACATGAAGAATTGCTGGATAGCATGAGTGATAAACTGGGTTTCACACCTCATATTCTTGAGACCCTTGGAGAGCTGGATCCACATTTCCTAAGGAAATATAATCGTTGCAACCAGAAGATCCTATCAGATGGTGCCTTGCCTGCAAAATACAAGATCCTAATGGCACTTGCCGTCGTTGCATCTAAACAATGTGAAAGGTGTACTGTGGTTCAAATGAAGAGTGCTCTTCAAAATGGTGCCACCAAAGAAGAGATTATGGAAACGCTGGAAGTGATCTCCATAACATCCGGAGCTCCTGCAGTAGCTGCATGCAGGGATGCACTGAAACTTCTCAAATAAAGTAACTTAAAAATGGGCAAAACATTCGGATGAAATGCCCATTTTTTTATTATATACTATAGTTTATTGGTACCTCGCTCCTGGAAGTGTTCCCTTTGCTTTTGAATCATTTTTGCAACTACAGTTGGCCGTTTTGGCTCTAAGTCCTTTGGACCCGAGTTTGTGGTTCACTGGATATTCTCTGTGACTGGACCAAAGATACCAGGCCGGATATCATGCTTCCTTACAAAGTCTTTTCAGATTGGTCGGCTGGGCTGAAACATCAAGTTTCATGGACGGTCCTGAGAGGATCTTCTTCTTGTCCCAGTCAATCTCCCATCCATGTTCCTTCTCAAGTATATTGAGAAGTTCCTCGCGCTTTGCAAGAGGCAGGTCTGTCTCAGTCCTGACAAAAGTGTGCCAGTCATCGGGCATTATTCCAAGATATTTCTGGCTGAGCTCAATGTAATGGGTGAGCTTGATCATCCTTCCCATATTGTTGTCACTCGGACGTATGCAGCTCTTGGCAAGCATTGGCATCAGTTCTTCAATGGTCTCCGCCGTGGTGATAAGGTATTCAGGTGCAGGTGGTATTGGCATCACTTCGCCATTACGTGCATCGTATACCTTCCATTTGTCCTTATCATATGGTTTTCCGATTATCGCCCTGCGGAACTTCGAGCCGTGGGGTCCGAGCACTACAGGTATTCCCAGTCTGTTGCATCCTGTTCCTATAGACAGGGCTTTCTGCGAATAGGCGCCCCAGGCAATTCCGACCGCACCCACACGGTTCAGAATGTAGTCTGCGATTTCTTCGTAGTTGCCGGTGATGTCCCTCTGTGCAAATATTGCTGCAACTTTGATCGCAGTTGCCGTGATATGGGAGTTGGACACACAGGAACCCATGTTGATCAGATTGCCTTTGAGGAACTTTGCCGGATACTTCTCATAGAGTGTCTGACCTTCCTCATCCTTGTACATACCAACATCCATTCCCGAACATCCTGAGACCAGAACAATGTAATTCCTCTTAAGCATCTCATCTGCTATATCGTACACATCCTTGGTCCCGTCCGGATAGTTCGAGCATCCTACTATTGCAATAATGCCAGGTGTAGTTCCAAGTACAAGGTTGACACCCTCTTCCCGGATCTCGGGGTCACTGATCTGACCTCTTCCTACCCTTACCTTTCCTATCTCTTCCCGTATGACCTTCTGTGCCGCCTTCTCTATTACATTCAGTACAGGAATGTCCTTCGGGCATGAATGATCGCATCTACCACATCCTATACATTTGTCGCGGAGTGCCTCAAATGGGTTCAGGTCTCCATTCTCTGCAGCGGTCATTGCATCGCTTATGGGCAGGTTGATCGGGCAGGCAAGTTCACATGCCAGACAGTGAACACATCTCGACGTAAGTTCTTTGAACTCCTCTTCGGTCGGGAGTCCCCTTATGCCTTTTTCGTCGCGTATGACTGCCATCTTTTGGACAAGGCGTGGTGCCAGTTCTCCAAGCTTGTCAAAGTCAAGCATGAGGGCACCTGGCTCCTTTCCACTGGTCAGGTCATCAAGGATGTCATCCACATTGTCATTTGACCTGTTTGGAAGGCCGTACATTATTTTCGCATTGGTGGTGATCACAGGTATCATGAGCTTCTGTGCCTCTCTGAGGACATCAGCACGCACGCACTGCTCATCAACAACAATGGCATCCGGGACACCTGAACGTATCATCTTCAGCTGTTTGGCAAGTGTACTGACTATCTTTGCCTTTGGAGCATTTCCGCCCTCTGTCTTATAGCGGGTCATATCAAGGGCTGTACAGCACAGTCCTCCAAGTTCTATTTCATCAAGAAGGTCATGCTCTTCCATGTAATCGATTATATTAGAAACACCTGCCATGTTATGCCCGATGACGATAAGTACAGGTTTTGTGGAATCGATACACCCCATCCCTATCTCTGCGAGAGGTGTTTCAGGATCGCTTTTTGGGAATTCCAGGCATGAGATCTGTGCGATATCAGATACTTCCATACCCACGTGGTCGAGCATCCCTGCATGCAGGGCTTTTGACTCGAAATCGATAGATTCGCCTTCCTGGCCCATGTGGATGGTTGCCATAAGTTGGGTCAGTTGTTCTTCTACATACTGCAGTACCTCTTCAAGATCCCCGATCGTCTCTGGTTTGTGCCCGGTGACGGTCTGGGTGTTAGGTGCTTTGATGTTGGATGGTCCAACCTCTATGGGATGGTCCCTGCCGAATTTTTCTATCAAATAATGGAGGAGGTGACGTCCATGCGCTGAGTGGGCTGCAGCTCCAATTATCGTGCTAAGCAGGAACTCTCGCGAAGTCTGTCCTTCCAGATTGATGCCACAAGCTCCCTCTTTGTTACCTGTCAGATCACATGGACCGAACGTACAGTAACTGCATTGGTCGGATGTCGGTGTGTACACAGGTTCGTACCGATCGAGCAGTTTGAAGTCCCAGTCCCTCAACTCTTCTATTCCGGGTTTTGGTGTTGGTCCTCCTTCACCTTTTTCTTCTATTTCCTTTTCGATAGCTCCCACAATGTTGCTAATGTTGATCTGAACGTTTTCCAGATCTTCGATGGAGATCTTTCCCGTAGTTAGCTTGGTCATTATTCTTTACCCCCGAATATTTCCCAGTAGTCCATATGTTAGGCTAAAAATCAGCGTTATGGAATTGCAAAAAACGTATTGGACGTTGGTGATAGCTTGATCGTTTGCATTTCCATGCAAATATTGTATATAAATACGCAGCAATCTTATATATACATTTCCAAAATCCTTAATGATTATTCATGTGATATATTTACGCGTATATCGTATAGAACATAATTAAGGGAATTGTTTGATCGCATCTTGTTGTGTATGTAGATCTAGTTATACATCACATAACAAAAATTCAAAATAACATCAATAAAACGTATCAAAGAAATTGGTGGACCGGTCGGGAATTGAACCCGAGGCCTCTACCATGCCAAGGTAGCGATCTTCCCCTGATCTACCGGCCCAATGTTTAGAACATACTTACCATTATCGGAAATAAACCTATCGCTGGATTATTCTATCATTTTCCAGCACACCTTCGATATTTACAAAATGAGGTTGCTGCGAAACAAAACCATTATATACTAGGATGTGTATTGTGTAGCTCGTACGATGAACAACATCGTGCAAGAGACGCATTGGGCCCGTAGCTTAGCCAGGTGGAGCGCACGGCTGATAACCGTGAGGTCCTGAGTTCGAACCTCAGCGGGCCCACCAATCTATCTTTTCTAAATTTACTATCTTTAACTACTTATTTTCTAATTGCTAATATCTGTAGTATTAGCTATCAATTTCTCCTCTTTCCAATTTACACACTGTATTTATGAATTCATCCGGCCATAATTTTCCTGTTTTTCTTCATATAGCAACAGCAGCAAAAACTGTATTTGAGATGTTGAGCGAAGCGCAACATCTCGAACCGCGCTCCAGAAGCGAGATCTGGCGTATGCAGAAGCGAGATCTGGAGCTTGAGATCTGGCGCATCTGGCTGTGTAACCTCACCGGGATAATATAATAAATAAAACATAAAATTTATAAATGAATAGATATTATCTCCTTTATAAAATACATACTATAATGGTGGACGTATGAATAATAGAGACTTCTATATGGATGACGAAGATAATGAAATGGTTCTGTTGCTTCAGAAACTTAATGTTTCAAAACCTGTGGCAAAGACACTTGCCTGCTTGCTGGGCTCTGAACAGGTAACCTCACGTGAAGTGGAGATGATGTCGCGACTGAGGCAGCCAGAGGTCAGTATTGCCATGAACTATCTCCAGAAGAACAACTGGGTTGAGGTGGAGGAAGTAAAGAAAAAACAGGGCAAAGGCAGGCCAATAAAAGTTTATACTCTCACTGTTCCAATGGATGAGATTATTGACACCATCGAGCAGAAGGTGATCTCTGAGAACAGGATGATGCTGGAGAACATTGAAAGACTTAAAGCCCTTTCATAATCCCTCTTTCATTTATTCTTAATTCTTTTCTTTTTTACATTGATCTGTTCCATTTATCGGTATCAAGGTATCTCTGAATCCTCTTTCTTACAACTGCTTTTTTATTCCTTGCCGCTTCTCTTTATCCGTTTCGGATCTTTCGGACAGATACACATATCTATCTGGTTACTGTAGTATTCAGTAAGCAAGTGATACAGGAGTTAGTCTTTTGAGTACCATAAGCGAGAAAATATTTAGCAGGGCAAGCGGAAAAGAAGTAAAAGCAAATGAGTTTACGATGGCTAACGTGGATTATGCCATGGCCCATGACGGCACCAGTGTGCTTGCAGTAAGATCATTCAAGAAGATGGGTCTTGATAAGGTCTGGGACCCAAAACGTATTGTGATCCCATTCGATCATCTAACTCCGGCCAACACGGAGACAACTGCTGATTTACATCACGACATCAGGGAGTGGATCGCAGAGCAGGGAATCCCCAATTTCTTTGATGTGGGTGAAGGTATCTGCCATCAGGTTCTTCCTGAGAACGGTTTTGCAATGCCTGGTAAACTTGTGGTCGGTGCTGATTCCCATTCATGTACATACGGCGCTTTCGGAGCATTCGGTACCGGTGTTGGGGCAACTGACATGTCCGAGATCTTTGCTTCAGGAAAGCTCTGGTTCAAGGTTCCAGAGACCATCAAAGTGACAGCCAGTGGGAAATTGGGTAAAAATGTACTTGCCAAGGATGTTACTCTCAAGGTCATTGGTACAGTAGGTGCTGCTGGTGCTACTTACAAAGCAGCGGAGTTCTACGGTGACACAATTACAGACCTTTCAATGTCTGGCAGGATGACCCTTTCTAACATGGCCATCGAGATGGGCGGCAAGGCTGGTATCGTACCGCCTGACAAGAAGACATTCGAATTCCTTAAGGGCAGGGCAGTCGAAGATTACGAGCCTGTATATGCTGACGAAGATGCTGAATACTGTGCTGAGTACGAGATCGACGGAGCAAACCTTGAACCTCAGGTTGCCCGCCCTCATCAGGTTGACAATGTATGTGATGTCCCTGAAGTGGCCGGTACAAAGGTGGATCAGGTCTTCATCGGAACATGTACCAACGGAAGGCTCGAGGATCTCGAGGTTGCTGCTGATTTCCTTAAAGGCGAGAAAGTGGCAGTAAGGACCATCGTCATCCCTGCATCACGCTCAATAATGATCGAAGCTATCCGCAACGGCATTGCAGAAACATTGCTGGAGGCAGGTGCGACCCTTGCAACCCCCGGATGCGGTCCATGTCTTGGTGGACATATGGGTGTCATCGGAGAAGGGGAAGTATGCATCTCTACAGCAAACCGTAATTTCAGGGGCAGGATGGGTACCGGTGGACAGATCTACCTGGCGTCCCCTGCAACAGCTGCAGCGTCCGCACTTACCGGCGAGATCACTGATCCAAGGGAAGTTTGATAATTACTTAAGTGGAGGTAGTTAAATGGTAGAAGAACTGGACGAAGGAAAACTGGAACATCTTCTGGAGCACTGGATAGAGCACAACGACAGCCATAGCAAGAGCTTCAATGACTGGATCGTCAGGCTGGAAGCCGCTGGCTTTAAGGAAGTCGCGGAAAACATTCGTACTGCTGCAGTAAGAATGGATGAATGTACTGAATATTTAAAACTGGCAAAAGAGGTCGTGAGGAAGTAAGTTCCTCACGGACGACATTTTTTATCTTGTTTTAGGCTTTATTGAAAGCCGATCGTTTTTGAAGGTAAGTTGTGGCAAAGATATATCCTGAAGAAATATCAGTGCCTGGAAATAAGTGACAACTATCACTCAGCTGCTCTACGAGCGGAGCTTTCAATAACAGGATGTGCGGTAGTCTCTTCAACTGTTCCGTCGCTCAACCTGAAACCATGCAATGCATGTGGCAGAGGTGAAGCTGATACAACTCTAACTTCTATCTTTTTTACCATAGATGTTTCTCCTTTATATTTTGAAAATAGTTTTTGACTCCTTTGTTTGCCCTTTGCTCCTGTTGCAGTAGGCAAACAGACACTAATATTCTAGAATATAAAGTTTACTGTTTTATTTATATATGGATTGGCTTTTTGAATAAATCTTCGATTTTATTTATTAATTATTTTATAAACAAAAAAACTGGACTTAATTTGTCTAGATATAAAGTTTTCTACAATTGAGAATTAATAGTTAATATACATTGTTGTTTAAAGAAACGCAAGGAGTAGGCTTCCTTTCATTTTATTTCTTCAGACAGTTGATAACAATATCTTCAATATTCTTTTTATTTTATGCAGGAAAATTGCTTAAAACAGCTACCTATAAAACTCATTTAATATGTTTATTTATATGAGTAATTTAATTTCTAATCAAAAAAAATAAATTTATTTTTTGTAGATTATCCATTTTTTGATCAATGGCTATTATATCGTGCTCAAAGGACGCTTTCTTGAATAACAACACATAATCATTATTTAAAATTTAATTATGAAAAGAAATTAAAAAATAAGTTATTTCCTTATATTTTTGATAAAGAGTTATATCTCTCTTTACTGAGGCATTTCTTCACACATAAATCCTTATGATGCTTTTTTTGTCTAAAACAAGTCGTTTTGTCTTGATGGAATTCGATTCTTTCATTTCTTCCTGCTTTTAAAAAAAGGATCTAAAGGCATGATTCCTTCCTGGGTCGGACACGCCGCACAAATAGTCCATCTTTTGGGTACAATTTCCCAAAAACGTATTTTCACTCAAAATCCTCTGAAGATCTTCCAGGCGCGCTCCTCTGCGCGCCTCATGACCTCTTTCAAAGGCAATTCACTAACGTCACTTATCTGACGACAGTCCTCGTACTCTGCAGAGATGTGAAGTATCTCACCGCTTTTGTCCTGCGCGATCTTCACAGAAACCTCATATTCCTGTTCTGCAATGACGATAGTTATTTTTCCGATCCTGCGGTCAGCGATGAATCGGTGCTTTGTTGGGATCACGCGTACTCCCAGAGTGCCTGTCTGGCGCATAAGTTCGCCTGCAATACGTGTACTATCCTCGGGTCTTGCTATTACCTGTATTATGTGGCCACTTCGGCCTTTTTTCATAGTGGTGGGTGTTATGGCAACATCCTTTGCTCCGACTTCCATGAGTTTGTCGAACAGGCTTCCCAGCACTTCTCCTGTCACATCATCAACGTTCGTTTCAAGGACTTCTATAGTATCGCGGGATAGCTCTCCTTCAACATCCATGAGCATTGCACGCAGGACGTTTGGCATGTCAGTATCTGCATCTCCTGCACCATATCCGGTCTCATGTATCTTTCCCATGGGCAGCCTGTCCACAGGTTCTGCAAAATATGCAAGTATCGCTGCACCGGTGGGTGTTAGCAGTTCCCTGTCTCCGGAGCTGTAGATGTCCAGACCGCTTTGATTTAGTATCTCCAGAGTGGCTGGGGCAGGGACCGGAAATCTCCCGTGTGCAGCTTTTACGGTGCATCCTCCTACATTCACAGGAGTGCAGAATATGGCACCAACTTTCATCTTGTGTATCGCATAACAGGCACCGATCACATCTGCAATCGCATCATCCTGACCAACCTCGTGGAAATGAAGCTCTTCGAGTTTCTTCCCGTGTACCTTTGACTCTGCTTCTCCGATGAGCCTGAAGATCCCAAGAGCACTTTCCCTGACCTCCGTAGGAAGTTGTGCTTCCATGACGGCATCGATAACATCCTGATATGTCCTGCTGTTCTGATCTTTTTCAGTGAGGATGTGCACATCAGTGGCCTGGATGCCGCATTTATTTGCTTTTCCAACTGAAACAGTAACCTCAACAACAGACTCGATGATCTCCCTAAGTTCGGAGCTGTCCACCCCAAGTCCCACCATTGTTCCCAGGAACATGTCCCCGGATGCGCCTGAGAATGGCTCGAATATAAGTGCTCTCATTTGATCAGCAACCTTTTCCGGCATTAGTATTACGTGCCTCTGCAACTTTATTTGCAATTCTTGCAGCAAATGCTCCGGCAACGAATCCGGCATCGATGTTCACCACTGAGAGGACCGAACATGACTGGAGCATGGATAACAGTGCAGCTTCTCCTTTTGCACCTGCACCGTATCCGATGGACACTGGCAATCCTATTACCGGTGCGTCAACAAGGCCGGACACCACAGTGGGCAGTGTACCTTCCCTTCCTGCAGCGACAACAATGACATCCGGTTTGTAGTCCTCTATATTCTGTAGTTGTGAGATAAGCCTGTGGAATCCGGCTACCCCCACGTCGTAAATAGTAAGTGTCTCACATCCCATCTCTGAAGCTGTCATTCTGGCTTCCTCGGCCACCGGTATGTCTGCGGTACCTGCTGAAATTATGGCAACCTTTCCTCCGGTTCTTGGGACAGGGGTGCCATCGTGAACAACAGCGGTTATTGAATTTTTGCTGAATTCGATATTATCATTTCCGAAAGAACTTTCCAAAACGGCAGATTTTTTCCCGTCAAGACGTGTAATGAGCACTCTTCCTGTAGCTTTTATTTGTGCTTTTGCGATCTCAATAATGTCCTCTGCTTCCTTTCCTTCTGCAAGTATGGCTTCCATTATGCCTGTCCTGTTCTTGCGGAAAGTGTCGAGTCTGGCAATATCCGATATTTGCACATAACCCATTGACCTTATCTGGTTCTCTGCCTCTCCAAGGTCAGTTTCGTTGTTCTTTACCTGACTTAATATCTTTTTTAGCTCCATGTTCAACCTTTATAATAATGGAATGTACCTTATAAATATAAGTTCCTTCCAGGCAAAGAATTATAACAATAAGAAGCCTAGAATGTAGGCAGAAGAAAGCGAAAAGATCATACTTTCTTATTTCACTTTATGTGAATATCGATCGTCTTACTCTATGTCCCGTCATTATTGCACTGGCAGGATGTCCGGGTGGGGATAAAGGTACAAAAACAGGTTTACGATAATGTCCAGAAGATCAAATGATATGGCACTTCGAAATTTCAACAAGGGTATGTCCCTCCTTTACGATGGTCAGCAGGAGGAGGCCCTTGGGTGTTTGATGGATGCAGAAGCAGATGCAAGAGATGCAGGATCTCCGGAATTGCTTGTCAACGTATTGCAGGCTATCGGAGGTATAATGGAGTCAAATGGCAGGATAGATGAAGCCATTGACATGTATGCGGAAGCATCAGGAATGCTTGAGTGCATCGCAAATTCCGATCCTTCGTTCATGGAACACAAGGCCCTTGTCATGAGCAAGACCGGATCCCTTCTCACAGAGCAGGGTGATAACCTTAAAGCGATCCCCTTCTTTGAGGAAGCTGTCAGTTCTTATGACCGGCTCCTTGACAAAGAACCTGAGAACGATGGCTACTGTTCTAATGCTGCCTCTGTGGCAAATGACCTGGCCACCATACTGGCATCCGATGGTTGCAATGAAAGGGCAAAAGAGATGTTCGAAAAAGCTCTCAGGCTTTCCGGAAAACTTGTGGTCCTTGACCCTGTGAATATGGAGAACACTGCGAAGGCGCTGACCGTCCAGACCAATCTGGCCAATCTTATCTATGATATGGGTCTGATGCATGAAGCGAGGGAGAACCTTGAACACGCATATGATGGTTGCTCAGGTGCAATGGAGGACGATCCATCGAACAGCATCTTACAGGAGCAGTCACTTAAATTGCTTGAGAGGCTTGTTAATGCACTGATGTTCACCGGTGAATATGACCTGGCAAAGGACCGCATCTATGAAATGGTTGAGATGCTCCCAAGAGCTGCAACCTATGATTCATCCTTCTCAGACAAGTTCTCTGATCTCTTCCACGGTCTGATCAAACTGGCATCCCGACGTGTTGATGAAGGTCTGCTTAATGATGCACGTTCTATCTATGAGACCTCCCTGATAGTGATACTTAAGCTTCTTGGAGAGGAACCCGGTAACATTGTCTATCAGGATATGTTCAGGAACATACTGTCCAATATGGAAAAACTGCTCGTGATCGATTCTCTGGAATCTGACAAGGAAGCGGATTACAATGTCCTCATCTCAATGTATGAAAAGCTCGCTCATATGGTCCCCAGGGATCTTTCATACCGTACAAAGATAGCAAAGCTTCATGATGATAAGGGCAGGTTCCTGATGAATGCAGGCAGGTCGGAAGATGCACGTCAAAATTACAATATGTCTCTGGCGATCAGGGACGAACTGATCAGGGCCGGGGAATCTCCTCTGTTGCATGAGTTCGGGATCGCTTCCATTAAGAACAACCTTGCTACCATACTTGCAAAGGAAGGAGATTTTGCAGATGCAAAGACAATGTTCGAGGAATCCCTTAAAGGGTACATGGACCTTTTAGACCGTTTTCCTGAAGAACCTGTATATGAGGACGGTGCTGCAGTTACATTGAACAATCTTGCAAAGCTGCTTGCTGACCTGGGTCGCTACGAGGATGCAAAGAGTATCTATGAATCCTCACTTGAGATATACGCAGGGCTTATTAAGGGCGATCCTGATAAGGCCAGTTATAAGATGCATGCTGCCAGGGCCCTTGACAACCTGGCTTCACTGCTTGCTAATATGGGCCGTACGGATGATTCGGTCCGCATGCACGAGAGTGCAAAGGAATTACTTGAGGACATCTGAACAGAAGGTGGCCTGATAAGGGGGAGCCGCTCGCTCGATAGCTGTATCCTTCCCACAAGAATGTGATCTGATGATATTGAAAAATGAAAAAAAGGTCTGCGAAGTTCCACCCGAGGTACTTGCCCCGGCAGGAGATATAGATGCATTGACAGGTGCCATTAAAGGAGGTGCAGATGCAGTTTATTTCGGTGTGACGGATCTTAATGCAAGAAAAGGTGCGAAGAACTTCTCAATGGATGATCTTGAGGATGCAATTGACATGCTGCATTCCCATGGGGTCAAAGCATTTCTGGCTTTGAACATACCGATCAAACAGAAGGAGCTCCAGCATGCGCTGGATGTGGTTGATAAGGCATATTCTTTCGGAATTGATGCCATCATCCTGCAGGACATGGGACTTCTCCGTATCCTTCATGAGACCTATCCTGACCTGGCACTGCATGCAAGTACTCAGATGACGGTCCACAGCATGGAAGGAGTTGACTTTGTTGCCAACGAAGGCGCTGTCCGTGTCATCGTTTCAAGGGAGCTGACGGTGCGTGAGATCACTGATATAGTGGATCATTCTGATACTGAGATCGAGATCTTCGTACATGGGGCACTTTGCTATTCATATTCCGGGAAATGCCTTTTCAGCAGTTTCATGAGTGACAGGAGTGCAAACCGTGGTGCATGTGCACAACCATGCAGGAGACCATATGAGTTTGTTGTGAACGGTCGAAAGGTAAATGTCAAGGGCATGGGCAGGTTCCCGATAAGCTGTGCTGAACTGTGCACCCTTTCGGAACTTAACGAGATCGTTGGCACCGGTCTTCGAAGCCTGAAGATCGAAGGAAGGATGAAGAAACCTGAGTACGTTACAGAAAGTGCAAGTGTCTACAAGCGTGCAGTAGAAGCGATCTGCAAAAAAGAAAAGCTTGATGAGGTTAAGGTCATGGAGCTTGAAACTGACCTTGCAAAGCTGTTCTATCGTGGTTTCACAAAGGGCTTCGTCCTTGGTGAGAGGGATGTAGTCCATTCCAAATACAGTTCAAGTTATGGTGTTTTTCTTGGGAAAATCAGGGATATTTCCACTTACAGGTATACTACCAGCCTTACTATCACCCTGAAAGAAGACATACAGGTGAAGGATGGTGTGGGCATCCACACAAAGGTCGGTGTGCTGGGCTCTGCCATCAACAAACTTCTGGATAAGGATGGCAACGAGATAAAGACAGCAAAGAAAGGTGACAAGGTCATCCTTGAGATCAGTTCAAAGACCGGTAAGGCGGTCGCCAGAGGCAATGAGGTCTATCTTACAACAGACCAGAGACTTCTGGAAACCCTCCAGAGGACAAAGGAACAGGGTCTTCCTGTGGATATTGAAGTGATTGCTGAGGTGGGTCAAAATTTAAAGGTCAGCATGAGCTCAGGTGAGATCCGCGTAGATGTCGTCGATGATTTTGAGGTTCAGGAAGCTAAAAAAGCCCCTACTTCTGAAGAGCAGATCATATCTGCAATGGAGAAATTGGGTGATACTTCATTTACAGCATCAACAGTGGACGTGAAGGTCACAGGCAACATCTTCATTCCTATCGGAGTGCTCACTGGTGCAAGAAGGGCGGCTGCTGAAAGGCTGCTTGAGAAGGTTCTTGGAAAATACAGGAAGGATGAAAAGCATCCTCAATTATCAGACATCTCGCACTTCTGCGGCGATTCCGGATGCGGAAGCATAGTGCGAACTCCTGTTCTCAGTGTGGAAGTAAAGAACTCCGGTGCTCTGTTCGATGCTGTGGAAATGGGTGCTGATTGCGTCTATGTGCCTGTAAGGAAGTTCCATGAACTGACATCGGAGCAGAATGCAGAGAAACTGGAGGCTGCAAGGAAAAGTGCTGAGATAGTTCTCCTGCTCCCGCGCATAAGTCATGAAGCTGAGCTTGTGCAGCTTTTGCCTCTGTTAGGGAATGTAAAGGACGCCGGTTTCCGCATAGCATGCTACACTCTGGGGCAGGTTGAAGTGGCTAAACAGCTGGGAATTCCGTTCGTGGTACAAAAGGAGTTCAACACTTTTAATTCCTACACGGCGGATGAGTTCTACAAAGCCGGAGCTTTCCGTGTGACCATGTCTTCCGAACTGAACCTTGATGAGATCACTGATGTATGCAATGATATTTCCTGCCGTGGTAGTGAGAACCAGCTGGAGATAGTTGTTCATGGAAGGGAACTGATGCTCATCACCGAGCATGATCTGCTAAAACCTCTGCTTGAGCAGGAAATAGCTACTGATGGCAGTGAAGTGCTCATGGTGGACTCAAAAGGCGTGGAGTATCCTGTAAAGCGTGCGGATGAAAGGACGCTGATCTATGATTCCAAAGTGCTGGACATGAGCGATAAGATGGACCATCTGAAAATGTCTGGTGTGGATGTTATGCGTCTCGACCTGTCCCTTTATGGGAAGAGGGATGTGAAAGAGATCACTTCAGCATACCGGAGACTACTTGACGGCAAGCCTGCTGAACTCCGTCCCAGAAGGGGTACGAAGTTCTCAAGAGGACATTATTTCAAGGGTGTATGATCAGAATGTGCAGGATAGTTCTTGCATCGGCTTCCCCGCGCAGGAAGGAGCTTTTAAGGCAGCTTATCGGGGATAACTTTGAGATTTGTGTGAGTTCATACGATGAAGCTCCACAGTCCGGGTTGGATGCAACAGAATTGGTCCTCCATCATTCTCTTTTTAAGGCAAGAGATGTTGTCGGGAAATATGATTCAGGTATCATCATCTCTGCTGATACCGTTGTCCTCTGTGAAGGTCAGGTACTTGGAAAACCACACTCGCCTGAAAAAGCAAAAGAGATGCTTGATAGCGTCAGCGGGAAGATCGTACAGGCGATCACAGGCATGACAGTTCTGAATATTGATCTGGAAACAGAGGTAACGGTTTCCGAGATTACTGATGTAAAAATGAAAAAGATGTCCGTGGAGGAGATCGCATCTTATGTCAGGTCAGGGGAACCGATGGATAAGGCCGGTGCCTTTGCAATACAGGGGAAAGGTGCCATACTTGTGGAAAGTATCATGGGCGATTTCTTCAATGTTGTAGGTCTGCCGCTGTTCAAATTAGGCCAGATTCTTGAGGATATGGGTGTTCACATCTTCGAGATCGAATGATCTTCTCTGTCCTTTACAGTTTCGGGATCATATTGTTTTTACTACTTTTCATCTGACCACAATCCACATAAACGATGCTTTACAACTTCTTTTTACCAGTTATTCAGGAGTGGATATAAAATGGCAGTAGCAAAATGGAATGGAGTCATACTTGCAGAAAGCGATGCAGTAAAAGAGGTGGAAGGGAATCTTTACTTCCCACCTGACTCGGTGCAGAGGGAATACCTGCGCGAATCGGAAACACGTTCGACCTGCCCATGGAAGGGTCTGGGATATTACTATGACATCGTTGTGGGTGATGAAGTAAATAAAGATGCAGCCTGGTATTATCCGGAACCAAAACCGGCTGCAAAAGAGATCACAGGGTATGTTGCATTCTGGAAGGGTGTGGAGGTAACTCCTTAATCCACCCTCTTTGTACTGGCAGCTGTCTTGTCGGGGTCAACGACCACGTCAATGAGTGCTGCTTTTTCTGAATTGAATGCTTTTTCTAATGCTTCGTCCAGTTGTGTCGGGTCTTCTATCCTGAAGCCTTCCCCTCCGGTAGATCGTGCAAATTCTGCGAAATCAGGGTTAGGGAAACTGACTCCGTATTCGGGATAGTTGTCCCTTAACTGTTCTTTCTTGATGTTCTTGAGCTTGCCGTCGTTAAAGACGATGACATTGATGCCAAGTCCTTCCCTGACAGCTGTTGTGAAATCTCCCATGAGCATCCCAAATCCACCGTCCCCTGTCACACAGATGACCTGTTTGTCAGGATAGTCCAGCTTTGCTGAAAGGGATGCAGGAAGTGCGAAACCCATACTGGCGATGTTCGCTGACATGAACGTTCTCTGTCCTTCACAGACGAACTTCTTGTAGAACCAATAGGTATGGTCGCCCACATCAACGCAGATGATTGCATCCTTGTCTGCATGACGTTTGATGGCCTGCACTACATATCCGGGATTTATCGGGATGGACAGGTCATTGGCTTCGTATTCGAGTTCCTCACGATGGCTTGCTTTCATCTGGTCAATGTGTTCAAGGAATTCTCGGTCCGCATCCTTTTCATCTAACAGAGGCAACAGTGCCTTGAGTACAAGATCCGCATCGCCGACAATGCCAACATCCACGTCGAAGGTCTTTCCTATCTTTGTGGGATCGATATCTGTCTGGACGATCTTCACTCCGGCAGGTACAAGGTTGGCCTGTCGGAATCCGGAACCGATTATGAATATTAGGTCCGAATTTTTGATGGCCTGTGCCGCATGCTTTGATCCTATGGAGCCCAGGACCCCTACGCTGAAGCGCTCAGTCTCGTGGATTACTCCCTTGGCCCTTGATGTTGTCGCAATTGGTGCTTTCAGCTTTTGTGACATCTCCAGCAGCAGATCTCTGCTGTGGCGGGAACCCCAGCCTGCGAAGAGTGTCACCTTTTCGCAACCGTTGATAAGTTCCGCTGCTCTTTGTACATCCTCTTCTTTTGGAGAGGTCTTGTTAATGAAAAGTCTCTTCTCAGGAGAATATACTTTTTCTCCAAGCTTTTCGGCAAGGATGTCCGTGGGGGTGCTGAGGACCGAAACACCCGGTTTCCTGTATGCATACTTTACTGCCATGGTGAGCAGCTTCAATGCCTGATTGTCTCTGGCAATGGTTTCTGAGAACTCGGTGAATGGCTTGAACAGTTCTATCTGGTCGATCTCCTGAAATGCTTCGCTCCCAAGGTATACTTCCGGAACCTGGCCCGCAAAGGCAAGCACGCTGCTCCTGTCGGTTGCAGCATCCATGAGTCCGGTGATCAGGTTGGTACATCCCGGGCCTGCAATGGAAATGCAGACTCCCAGTTCGGAGGTCATCTTCCCATGTGCTGAGGCCATAAAGGCAGCTGTTTCCTCATGCCTCGTGAGGATGAAACGTATCTTATCGCTTCTTCGTATGGCATCGATAAGCGGTAGGTTCGAGTCTCCTGGTATGCCATAGACGTATCTTACACCAAAAGCTTCCAGCTGTTCGACTATCTTGTCCGCAACAGTGGTTTCAACACCCTTTTCTTCCTTTACGCCGCCTTCCTGAACAAATGCAGATTTTGGTGCACCACAGACAGGACAGGTATAGCTATCGGGCAGGGAATCAAAATCCTGCCCTTCTGCTTCTTCATCATATGTCCAGTTACAGACCGAACATCTGTATTTTCCCAATATCATCCCTCGTGGTCTTTTTGGTCAGTTCTTCTCATCCTTGAACTCGACATGCCAGTGTTCACCGCTGCAGAACGGCTTGTTCTTCGAAGCACCACACCTGCAAAGGGTGTAGTGTTCTTTGGATTCGGGTGTGTTCCCGTCAGGATCATCAAGCTCGATACCACCTACAACGTCGTGTGGTCCGTTCTTTGTGACAGTGATTCCCGGCTCCCTGTCAAGTTCCTTGTGCAGCACTCCATCCTTCGTGTAGCTTAAAGCACCTGAAGGGCACATTTCGATAACCCTTATGATCTCTTCTGCACTGGCTCCGTCAGGGTCTATCCATGGCTCCTGTCTCATCCTGAAGACGTTTGGTAGATTATCGGTGCAGTATCCCCTGTGAGAACAGACTCCCCTGTTGTCATGGATCGTGATATCCTTCCCAACATAATCGTCCACCCTGTCAGGTTGCCTGTCTTCGGCTTTCTCCCCTGTAAAGCCTACTTTCAGATGTGTACCATCGCAAAATGGTTTGTTCGATGACTGGCCACAGCGACAAAGAGCCATCATGGGCTGTGGTTCAAAGGTCTCCCCCTTTGAGTTCTTCAGATACTTCAGGTCTTTTACAAGGTTTGGTCCGTTCTCTGATGGCTGTATGCTTGGTTTGCTCTCTGTCATTTCTTAGTACCCCCTTTCTTCCAAACATCTCATTCTTTGTCCATGTGGACATCCAGTTGTGGGAATGGGATCTCTATATCTGCTTCCTTGTATGCGTTCAGGATACCGTTGGTGAGGTCGCCTTTAACTCCCCAGTAATCTGCGGTATTTGCCCATGCGCGAAGCTGGAGGTTCACGGATGAATCTGCAAGTTCGGTTGTGACAACGGCTGGAGCAGGGTCCGCAAGTACCATTGAGTGATTCTTCATGAGTTCCATAGCAACCTGAACTGCCTGGTCAACTTTTGTGTCATAGCTGATTCCGACATTAACATCAACTCTTCTTGTGGGCATTCTGGTAGCATTTTCAATGGCGCTTCCCCAGATTACCTTGTTTGGGATGGTGATTATCTTGTTGTCCGGTGTAAGCAGTTCTGTTGCCATGAATCCGACAGCACTTACAGTTCCGGAGTAGCCTGTAACCGATACATACTCTCCTTTGTCGAATGGTCTGAGTGTGGCAAGCCATACGCCTGCTGCAATGTTCGTCAATGTGTCCTGCATTCCGAAGCCAAGTACTAAACCGATGACTGCTGAAAGACCGACAACTACTGAACTTATGTCGGCACCCAGTGTTGATACTGTTGCAAGGATGACTGCAACGTATAGAAGTGCCAGGACGAATCTGGACAGGAATTCTGCAACCAGTTCAGGCAGTTCCGTCTTCTTAAGCCCGTTCTTGAAGATACCTGCTAAGATCTTTGCTACAATTATACCTGCAACGAGGACTATAAGTGCCGATAGCAGGTCAAAGTATGTCATATTCATGTATGGTAGATTGTCTGATAACATGTGTAAAACTCCCTTTATTTTAGAAACGCTACCCATTATTATTTCGCGTTGGTAGGTATATAATACTATTGTAAAATTCTCTGACCGAATGATACTAGGGTTTCTGCACATTATTCCGGGATTAGCTCATAGGCCCTTTATTAGATTTTATGGGTTTGCAGTTTTATATTTTGAAGATGTAATCCATTTTTTACTATTTATATTAATTTAGTCTAATTTTAATTTTATTAATTGGCTCTATTAAATATAGTCAATAATCATTGACAAATATCTTTTTATAGTATCACTCCTTTTAGGGGCTGACTCCAAACGAGGGGGCGTGTCTAATGATGCTCCTCCTCCAACTCTTTTATCTCAATTCATTCTGATTCATTTAAACCAATATTGTGGATATGCATACTGTTTTTTTAAAACCGATCTGTATTATTTTCTTTTATAACTGTCAATTTCTTTTGAATTATATGGCGCGCATATATCGACAGGCTGCCAAATATATGATGATACTCGTGGACAAAGGCACAAGCCTTATATACAAATTTGAATATTAGAAAATCGAATCATTAGTTTATCAAACAATTTGATTATCTAATTATCAAAGTTCAACACCGAATACTTGATTCGGGAGGTATAATTTGGATAAGATCGAGAAACTCATCAAACTCCATCTTGAGATGGAACATCTCAAAAGAAAAATTGAGGGTAACATGACGGAATGTTGCCTGGAAGAGGAAGGGCGTACAAGTGCGCACAAAACCATGAACAGGGCACTTCTCCTGATATAGAGGGAAGGTGAGATCATGCCTTCTACACTTGCCAGGTTCCTTGACCTGAAAAAGAGCAGTGTTACAAGTCTTATCGATAACCTTGAGAAAGAGGGTTTTGTTTTTCGAAAAGACGATCCCTCTGATCGTAGGAAGGTCCTGATATCTGTTACTGAAAAAGGCATTGAACAGATCGGGAGGGTCTTCAAGAAAATGGTTTCGGTCGTAAAAATGTGCATGGATGATGTGGATGGTGAAAAGCTTGACAAGCTTCTTGAGGCCGAGATCTTATTGATCGAATTCCATCGTCATATGTACGACCGATCGGTGGAACTGCTCGATGAAAAATGTTCTCTTGAATCTAAGAATAAACAATAACGGACGAGGAGGCTACCAGCATAAAAAATGTATTTGAAAAACTGGGGATCTTTATTGAGAACAACACTATCCCTATAATTATAGTAGCATTATTATTTGTCCTTGTCTCTGCTCAGGGTGCGCAGAACATTTCCATGGAATCGGGGACTGAAACATTTGTTGAGAAGACGTCACAATTGTATCAGGATTTCGATCACCTTTATATGAACATCTTTGGTACGGAAGCCATTGTTGTAATGGTGGAGGATGGTCAGGTAAACGATCCGGCTTTGTTGCAGGCGATGGATCGGCTGGATAAAATGTCTTCGTCGCTACCCGGTGTGGTAAGTGTTCAAAGTGTTGCAGGAGTTGTCAGGGATGCCAATTTTGCTTTAACCGGTGAATCCGCACTTCCTGAGGACAGGATGGAACTGGAATCTCTTATTACCAACTATGTTCCTGCAGAATTGATGCCTGATGGTACTCATTCACTTATCTATGTTGAGATTGCAGGGTCAGTAAGCGATGAGCAGAAACAGGAGATCTTGAGGGAGGTCGAGACCTCGGTATCTCTGGCAGAGTTCCCTCCTGATTATAATATAATAGTAACCGGGGATCCGGCATTCATGGTCTCCATGAACAATGCGATGATGTCCAGTATGGCTGTCCTTCTCGGACTTTCAGTCATCCTGATGATCATTGTTCTGTATCTTGTTTTTGGCCATGTCAGGTGGAGATTGATGCCACTTGCTATCGTACTTTTGGGTATCATCTATACCTTCGGTGCCATGGGCTATCTGGAGATCCCGATGACCATGGTATCAATGGCAGCATTCCCTGTATTGATAGGGTTGGGCATAGATTATGCCATACAGTTCCACAACCGTATAGAGGAGGAGCTCGAGCGTGGTGAGACTCCGGCAGAGGCTGTGGTGGATACTATCAAGCACACCGGTCCGGCAGTATTGATCGCACTTATCATTACTGCACTGGGTTTCTTTTCCCTGGTGACCTCAAGTGTGCCTATGATACAGGACTTTGCAAAACTGCTTCTCATAGGAATTGTGATGTGCTTCCTCGCCTCACTGTTCGTAGGAGTGACCGTGATATATGGACTTGACAACATGCAGTCCATACGTAAAGAGAAATTTGGTAGCTTTTCCCTGAAAGGTAAGAACAATTCTAAATCATCATCCAAAACTTCCGGTGAGTCCGGGCCGGATATTCTTGATAGGTTGCTTGGGCGTACGACCCACTTCACCATAAATCATCCTTTCATGATACTATCAATTGCTGTTCTTATCTGCGCAGGCGGTCTGGCTGCGGACACCCAGGTCCCTATTCAGACAGATACGGAGACCTTTGTCCCGCAGGATCTGCCGGCATTGATGGACCTGAAGCACCTGTCTGATATCACGGGTGGGGAGGACCAGTTGAACATCATTGTTAAAACAGACAATGTTGCTGATCCTGAGACCCTGAAATGGATGGATGAGTTCAGTGCTCATGAAGTGGACAACCGGAACAGTGTCCTTGGGGCGGAAAGCATGGCCAGCGTCATTAAATCAATGAACAATGGTGTGATCCCCGGAAGTGAGGCTGAGATAAGGTCACTGTATGAACAGATGCCTGATCAGCAGAAGGACCGTTTCATGTATGGCGAGAACATGCTGTTGCTCAACCTGAACATCGGGGATGCCATGGGAAGCCTTGGAATGGAAGGTATCGAGTTGCTGGCAGACGTTATAAGGGATGATATGCTCTGGATGGCCCCGCCTCCCGGTATGAGCGCTACGATCACCGGAAACAGTGTTGTGTTCATTGAGGTCATCGGAGCCCTTACTTCGGGCCGGGTCTTCATGACATACCTTGGACTGGGGCTAGTATTCGGCGGTTTGCTCCTCATATACCGTGATTTTCTCAAAGCCCTTGTTCCGGTGGTGACCATGTTCATGGTTGTGGGCTGGTCCGGAGGACTGATGTATCTGATGGGCATGGAGTACACTCCCATGACAGCTACACTGGGGGCTCTGATCCTCGGTGTGGGCTCAGAGTATGCCGTACTTATGATGGAGCGCTACTTCGAGGAAAAGAGCAAAGGTGCAACTCCTGAAGAAGCAATGACCGAAGCAGGTGTTAAGATCGGAAAAGCGATCATAACTTCCGGGCTTACAACGTTGTTCGGTTTTTGCGCACTGATAGCTTCTGATTTCAATATCATCAGCAGTTTTGGTGTTATCACTGTAATAGATGTGGGGCTTGCCCTGTTTGCAACATTTGTGATCTTCCCGCCTGTGATGGTATTGCTCGATAACTTCCGTGAAAGGAGGAAGGCAAAAAAGATAATACCTGACGGATCATTCGATGATATTATAGAAAAGATAGAATTAACAAAACATAATAGTGACCCGGAGGCTGATGCCTTTTGATTAACTGTAAAAACAAACAGAAAAACAGACATGTGAATTCAGGGGTCATGGTGGCTGTACTGCTGATCGCGGCTTTGTTCGTGGTCACTGCATCTCCAGTGGCAGGAGCGAAAGAGTACCTGCAGCCTACCTATGAGTTCTCTACCAATTATTATGATGCCTATGGTGAACCCGATATTTATGCATCTGTTCTGGGATCACCTGAGTTCGAGAGGGGTGAGACGGCTCAGTTGCGCGTTGTCCTTTCGAACAGGGGTGTATTGTATGGTTTCAAGGCCAAGACTGATGTTGATACCAACAATGGTGATCATGCAAAGTCCCTGAAAGAGATCGAATATGAGTCCTTGAGGACCACTGCATTTGGCTTAAAGGCTGAGATGGTATCGACTACAGATTATATAGAGGTCGATCCGACCACGAGCATCCAGACACTTGACAGCCTGTACCCTGGAGTATTGCCGGACAATCCGATGTCCTTTACCATTACCATTTCCGACAATGCACCGGCTGGCACTTACATGCTCTTATTGCCTGTCAATTATGAGTTCCAGAGCCAAGTGGAGATGACCGATGGAAGCACTGTGAGACTGGGTATTCCTGATCTTGATCACACAACCTTCTACAAGACAAGGAATACGACCCTTCAGATCCCTGTTATGATCGAGCCGGGTGCAAAGTTTGTTGTGTCCGATGTAGAGGGTGAGCTGACATCCGGGCAGTCAGGTGTCGTCAACGTTACTTACACAAATGTTGGTGAGGTTGAGGCCACTGATTCTTTTGCTCGCATAATTGTTATGAAACCGCTTAGTTCGGATAGGTCAATTGTGAACCTTGGTACGATTGCACCGGGGGATAGCAAGACTGCATCATTCGACATTGCTGCAGAGATCTCTGCTGTGGAGAAGGATTACGGTATTGACAGTGAGATAAAGTATTGTGATGAGGATGGTGAGATCCAGTTCTCGGACAACATTATTGTTGAGGTCCCGCTCAAGTCAAGGGATGCCGGAATAAGCATCACCACGCTGGCACTTGCAGGAATACTTCTGGTGGCAGCTTACATGGGATACAATACGATACGCAGGAAGGATGAAAAAAAGTAATACTTTTATTGAAAACTTATCAAATTAACACTATGAAGAGGACTAATTATGTTTAAAATGA
Organism: Methanococcoides sp. LMO-2; assembly: GCF_038432375.1. Classification (NCBI taxonomy): domain Archaea; kingdom Methanobacteriati; phylum Methanobacteriota; class Methanomicrobia; order Methanosarcinales; family Methanosarcinaceae; genus Methanococcoides; species Methanococcoides cohabitans. The sequence continues at coordinate 52,857 of NZ_JBCAUS010000006.1, read as the reverse complement.
CAGATTCCAGATACGCTTTGCCAGTTATGGCCTTACTTGCTGTACTGTTGCTTTTTGCAGCACCTGTACATGCATCTTCCACACTGCCATCGAATGGCGAGTTCACGGCAGCCAACGCCGAACTTCCAGAATTCTTCAATTTTGATGAGAATTACTATACTGTATTTGGTGGTCCGGATGTGACAGCGACCCTTCTCGGCGACAATGAGTTCGAACGCGGTGATACTGTCACGCTGAACCTTGATCTTATGAACAAAGGTCTGATCACTGGTTTCAGGTCAGAGGAGGATGACTTCAATCTCGATGCTCTTGAACAGAAACTGCAAAGTACTGAGATGTCCTACGAGTCCCAGAGGACCACAGCAATCGGTATCGTTGCGATCCTGACACCTCTTGATCCTGCTGTTAAAGTTAAGTCCGGTCCTCAGGAAGCAGGAACCCTCGTAACAGGTCAGAAGACCGATTCTCCTGTCAGTTTCAATATCGAGATATCAAATAACGCGGAACCGGGAAGCTACCCAATGCGCCTTGACCTGTATTACGGATACCAGAAGAACGTACAGATCAATGGTGACAATGAGACAGATCTTGGAATTACTAATATGGAGGTCGGACTCTGGTATGATATGGGTACACAGAACACCACCTTTGACATATTCGTGAAGGATGAGGCAAGGTTCGAGGTCACTAATGTTTCCGGTGAACTTTATCCTGATTCCGAAGGTCTGTTATATGTTACCTTTGAGAACGTTGGTGACCTTCCTGCAAAGGATGCTACTGTCAGAATAAGTGCTGCAGATCCTTTCAGTACTACGGACGACCAGGCGTTCCTTGGTACACTTGATGCCGGTGAGAGCACTGTTGCAGTGTTCAGGCTGAAGGTAGACGACCTCGCAGTGGCAAAAGCATATGCACTGAACAGTGAGATCAAGTACGAGGATACTGACGGACACGACAGGATTTCGGATACTGTGAAGATCAAGACGGAGGTCCTTCCTGCATCTGCAAATGACAGTGGTACCGGTATGACTGGCATCATCATTGGCGCAGTGATACTCATAGTTGTTGCGGGCGGTGCTTATTTAGTATACCGCAGCAGGGCTTCAGGTAGCAGCAAGGATGAGTGAACTTTTCACTCATCATTTTCTTTTTATTACCGGTTCCACATTGTTATCTGATGTTTTCAAGGCTTTTTTCATCACTATTAAGTATGGTGGAATATTGTAACGGTTGAAATCACTTATATATTAGGAATGACATGGTATCACAAACTTCAGAGTAGTTACGTTGAACTTATGTAATTATATTAGATCACACTTTTATTTTAGCCCGATAGGGAGGGAAATCAAAAATTGAGTCAGCCTTGTGTTAATATTGGCATGGTAGGTCATGTCGATCATGGGAAAACGACGCTTGTAAGCGCGTTATCAGGAGTATGGACCGATACTCATAGTGAAGAGTTGAAGCGTGGTATTTCTATCAGGTTAGGGTATGCAGATACTACCTTCAGGAAGTGTCCAACTTGCCCCGAACCTCAGTGTTATACTGTAGCCAAGAAATGTGAGCACTGTGGTGAAAAGACAGAGGAGGTCAGGACCGTATCCTTTGTGGATTCCCCTGGCCACGAGACTCTGATGGCTACAATGCTTTCAGGTGCTGCTATCATGGATGGTGCTATCCTTGTGATAGCTGCGAATGAGGAATGCCCGCAGCCACAGACAAAAGAGCACCTTATGGCCCTGAACATTATCGGTATCGAGAATATCGTCATTGTCCAGAACAAGATCGACCTTGTTCCAAAAGAGAAGGTCATCGAACACTATCACCAGATCAAGGAGTTCGTAAAGGGAACGGTTGCCGAGAACGCACCGATCATTCCGATCTCCGCACAGCAGAACATCAACATCGATGTGCTTATCGATGCGATGAACGAGGTAATTCCAACACCTGTGCAGAAACTTGACAAGCCTGCACATATGCTTATTGCAAGATCCTTTGATATCAACAAACCCGGAACACCAATCGACAAGATCGCAGGCGGTGTTATTGGCGGAACACTTACAGAAGGTGCATTGCATTCAGGCGATGATCTTGAGATCCGTCCGGGGCGCAAGGTGGAGAGCGAGAATGCCATTCACTGGGAGCCTATATATACTAATATCAATATGATCGCAGCCGGCAAGGACAAGGTCGAAGAGGCAACTCCGGGCGGACTGCTTGCATTGGGTACCGGACTTGACCCAAGTATCACAAAGAGTGATTCTCTGACAGGTCAGGTTGCAGGTGCACCGGGCACATTACCACCAACCCACGATTCATTTACTCTGGAGCTGAAGCTTCTTGAGCGTGTGGTAGGTATTTCAGATGATGAACCGATTGAGATCGGTAAGATCAAGACCAGCGAACCATTGATGCTCAATGTTGGAACTGCTACTACTGTTGGTATTGTAACAAGTGCCAGGGAAGATGTCGCAGAGGCAAAGCTCAAGAGGCCGGTGTGTGCAGAGCCTGGTTCCATGGTTGCTATCAGCAGGCGTGTCGGCTCACGCTGGAGACTTATAGGCGTGGGAGTCATTAAGGCTTGAAGGTTATAATAGATACAAATGGTTTGATGATCCCGGTTCAGTTCAGGGTTGATATCTTCTCAGAACTGAAGCGTCTGGGCTATGATGAGCTTATCGTTCCTCAGGCGGTCATAAATGAGATAGGGATTCTGATCAAAAGATACAGAGGTGAGAACAAAACAGCGGCAAAGGTTGCACTTTCATTGGCTGACAGATGTACTATTGTGGACCGCACAGGAAGTGCGGATGATGTCATTCTCCAGCTTGCTCTTGATACAGGGGCAGCGGTCCTGACGAATGATGTCGGGTTGATAGAACGTCTGAAGGAAGTGGATGTGACCGTTGTACGTTTGCGCCAGAAGAACCATTTGGATATTGTATGATCATCATTCATATTTACAATAATAGTGGCAGTTTAGATTAATGCAGGGCATATTGGAGATCGAGATATGTATAAAAGGATGAAACTTGCGGACACTGTCCGTGTGGCTCCCCGCCTTTTAGGTGAGGATGTAGGAGTCAGTGTAAAGGACGCACTCAAGGAAAAACTTGAGGGCAGGGTCGATAAGACACTTGGTGCAATTGTTGCGGTCACGAATATTGAGGAAGTTGGAGAGGGACACATCCTTGTTGGTGACGGAGCAGTCTATTATGATGCGGTTTTCGAGGCTATTGTATTCATCCCACAGCTTCAGGAGGTCATTGAGGGACTGGTAGTCGAGACCGTTGAGTTCGGCGCGTTCGTCAGCATAGGTGCCATGGACGGCCTGTTGCACGTAAGTCAGGTCACTGATGACTTCATGTCATATGACGGCAAGAATGGAAGGCTTCTGAGCAAGACCGGTGGACGTACCCTTTCAGAAGGTGACAAGGTACGTGCCCGTATCGTTGCGGTGAGCACCAATGAAAGAGAACCAAGGGACAGTAAGATCGGTCTGACCATGCGTCAGCATGCTCTTGGTAGGCTGGAATGGCTCGAAGAGGCACGCAAGCCTAAATCTGAAGAATCTAAAGAGTGAACCGGAGTGTATCTATCATGGTAGAACAGGTATGTCGTGAATGTCACAGGCTGGTTACAGGCCAGACCTGCCCGGTATGTGGTTCAAGCAACTTGAGCGACGACTGGACCGGACTTGTCATCATTGTTGATCCTCAACGATCCAAGATCGCAGAGATGATCGGTGTGACAGTTGCCGATAAGTATGCTTTGAAGGTGCGTTAATCTTGGTTTGTGAGATCGTTTTGCCGGAGAGTCTTCGACCTCTTTTCCGGAAACCTTTTGGTGTCCTGTACGAGGGTGTTGGCGGTGATGCCGTCAGAAGCTCGGTGAAGGATCTCGATAACCCCACAAAACTTATATCTGTGGGTGATGTTACTACTTTCCACTTGCTCGAATCAAACATCATTCCGGATATACTGATCGTGGATGACAGGACGAAAAGGGCACCGGCATCCTCACAGGTTGTCTATGGTACAAAACATCAGGGTTTTGCTGAAGTAACAGTCGATAATCCTGCTGGTGTGATCACCGAAGAGTTGATATCTGTGATCGGGGATGCGTTAGTGTCTGATCGGAATGTCCGGATCTTCGTAAATGGTGAAGAGGATCTTGCGGCTTTACCTGCGATGATGATGGCGCCCATCGGGTCGGTTATAATGTATGGCCAGCCTGATAAAGGTGTAATGCTTGTAAGGATGACAGAATCCAAAAAAGCAGAAATAAAAGATCTATTTGATAAAATTCTTGAAAAACAAGATCATAAAGAACAGTTCAATAATGTGCGGAGGATATTACATGGACATTAATATTACAGAAGACAAAAACAACGCACTTCTCAACAGAAGGGAAGTGAAGTTCGCTGCGACCTTCGATGGTGCAACACCTTCAAGGATCGATGTAAAGAACAGGCTGGCTGCAATGCTTAACGTGCCACTTGAGCTCGTTATTCTCCAGAAGTTCGACAACAGCTACGGAATGTCCGCAGCTGAGGGTTACGCAAAGATCTATGAAGATGCAGATCGCATGAAGGTAGTCGAGAAGGAATACGTCCTTAAAAGGAACGAACTTCCAGAGCCTGAAGTCGAAGAGGAAGCATCCGAAGAAGCTGAAGAAGCAGCAGAAGATAGTGAGTGAGTACAATGGCAGTTAAAGACTACTACAAGGTAAATGGCGATTCCCTCGAAAGGCTCAGGCAGTTCTGCCCACGCTGTGGCGATGGCGTATACCTCGCAGACCACAAGGACAGACTTACCTGTGGCAAGTGCGGATACACTGAGTTCAAGAAATAATTTTGATATTTTGCATCGCAACCTTATGTTGTGATGCTTTTCTCTTTTAGTTTATTTTTCATAACTGCTTTTTTAGCCTTTTCTACCTGATCTACCTAATCGACTATTATTGTCTGGTCTACTGATCGTCAGCCTTACTCTCTTTTATTATTCTCCAATAGCTGGTCGTATCATTCTTCCGTTTCTTCAAGTCCTTTTTCCACTCTGTAATTGTGGAGTGCAAGTTCTATGGTGGTATGAAGACTGTTTTCCTCGAAAGGCTTTATGATATAACCATAAGGTTTTGTCCTTTTAGCCCGGGCCAGTATCTTTTCATCAGAATATGCCGTAAGGTAGACTACCGGGACATCGAAACGCTCTCGTATCTGTTGAGCGGCTTCGACACCATCCATATCACCTTTTAGCATGATGTCCATCAAAACGAGATCCGGAAATGTGATCTCTGCTTTACTGATGGCTTCTTTTCCGGAAGATGCGATGCTGGGTACAAGGTATCCCATATTCTTCAGCATCTTCTTGATGCCCAGGGCAACGATCTTTTCATCTTCTACGACCAGTATCTTAGTTTGAGTCATCAATTCCCTCTCATATCTCATATTTTTCTTCTGTGAACTGTATTATGAACTTTGTTCCTTTTTGCTTGTCAAGTGTGATCGTTCCATCGATCTGTTCTACCAGGTTCGTCACAAGCTGGAGGCCAAGGGATTCGGTCTCTCTGAAGTCGATATCTTCAGGTATTCCACATCCGTTATCGCAGACAGTTAATGTGAAGTTATCTCCTGTGTGTTTAATGTCCACGGATATGACTCCCTTCTCCTTATGGTCCTTGAAAGCATACTTTAGTGAGTTTGAAACAAGTTCGTTTATAATGATGCCAAGAGGCACTGCTGTATCCATGTTCAGGAAAATATCCTCAACGTTCAGAACGATCTCTATATCACGGTTTCCTACGACGTATGACTGTGACAGGTAGCTGATAAGGTTCTTTGAATAATCTGCAAAGTCAATGCTTTCCATATCCTCTGACTGGTAGAGTTTTTCATGGACCAGTGCCATTGTCCTGACCCTGTCCTGACTATCCCTGAATGCTTCCTTTACCTTCTTGTCCTTGAATTTATCAGACTCAAGGTACAATAATGTGGATATTACCTGAAGGTTGTTCTTAATGCGGTGGTGGATCTCCTTCTTGCGTATATCCTCTATCTTGATGAGAGCTTCTTCAGCACGTTTTCTTTCATCGATGTTCACAAGGATTCCCTGAAGGTAGTGTACGTTTCTCTCTTCGTCACGGCGTATGAATGTCCTTTCATCCACCCAGACGGCATTTCCATTTTTAGTCAGGAGCCTGTATTCTATGTTGAATTCATTGTAACCTTCATCACATCTTCTCTGAAGTTCGTCTTCAACTCTTGAAAGGTCCTGGGGGTGGACAATATCTCCATATTTTACTTTCTCGGATGAAAAATCCTCCATTGAATAGCCAAACTGTGATATGTTCTTGGATACGAATTCAATAGGCCAGCCTTTCTCTGCCCTCCACTTGAATACTACGACAGGACTGCTTTCTATGACTCTTTCCATCTCTTCTTTTATCTGGTTGGAATGTTCAAGCTCTTCTGCATATTTGATCAGGTCCTGTTTGGCCTTTTTCTGCTCACTGGTTATCTTGTAAAGGGCCTGCCTTGTTTCTTCGATACCATCCGTGAGTATCCTGAAGTCGCCTTCTCCTTTGATCTGTATCTCTCTTGTGAAGTCCTCTTTCTGGAAAGCCATCAATACTGAATTTGATTCATCAATAATGCTGTTGAGCTTTTCAGCAAATATATTTAGGCTGTCTCCAAGATCCTTGAAATCACCTTTAAGGCCGGAGTTGATTCTTGTTTCAAGTTCTCCTTTTGAGAGACCGTTGGCTACGCGCATGGTCTCGGCCATGGGTTTTGTGAAAGCATCCAGGATCTCGTTCAAACCCGAAGGTATATCCTTGAAATCGATGTCCACATCGGTGTCAGCACGGGCATATATCTTCCCTCCTACTGCTGCATCTGATACGTCTTTAAAGCTTGCTACGATCTCATTGATCGGTCTTGTAACAAAACCTGCAATAATGGCGGCAAGACCGGTCATGAATATGATGGATATTGCGGATATGACAATGAGGTTATTACGGAGCTCAACGACACCTGCTAGCATTTCCTCTTTTGGGACCACAAGTATGAATGAGAAATCTCCTGTCTTGATAGGCTCATAGAACATCACGACCTCTTTTCCTGTAGTTGGGTCGATCGTATCTATATATCCGCCTTCTCCTTCCTTGATATCATGTGCCATATCAGTGATCTCGGGGACATTGAAGTCATAGAGTGTCTTGTAACCGATCCAGTCCTTCTGTTCCGGTTGTGATATCAGGATACCTGTATTTCCCGTCATGAATGCATAACCTGTATCGAATGCTTTGACCTCGCTTACCACTTCATCAAGGTATGTGAGGGAAACATCCACTCCGCCTATGCCGATGAACTCTTCGTCTTTAATTATGGGTGTTACATAACTGACTATGAACACACCTTCATAGAAATAAGGGTCAATGATCTGGTCTTCACGCGTTTGTTTTGGTAGCTGGTAATAATCCGAGGTATCATATTCCAGCAGTGGATCGAGCTGAAGGTTCCCGTTGATCCGATTCCAGTATGGGATAAACCTCCCGGTTGAGTCGTGTCCCGGTGCATTTACAAAAGCGATGTCTTTTCCATCAAAGGCATTCGGCTCATAGCAAACGTATGTTCCGAGCAGGTCCGGGTTTTTTTCAGCCAGCTCTTTTAGTATGGCGTTCACTTCATCCCTGTCGGCGGTCTCATACGCAACCAGGGAATTTGCTATGGTCTGTCCTATTGCATGGTTCTTCCGCATATCAATGTCGAAATGGTTTGCATAACCCCTGGCCTGCTCTATAGACTGGTCGTAGGCCAGGTCAACTTCCTGATTCGTAACAGTTGAAATGATCACAGCAGTTGATGTTACCAGTACCAGCAGGACACCTATTACAATGAAAAGGATAAGTTTTGACCTTAAGGGTACGTTTTTCCATTCTATTTTTCTCAAAGCCATGTTGCAATGTTCCTTTTTTAGATGTCTTCCAGCAGGCGTGACCTTTCCTGGTAGTATGAGAATAGCTCCTCGCCCCAGATGCGGGCACTATCATCAAAGCTCATTATCTTTCTGTGATCGTATCTGCCATCCTTGTTGAAGAGGGATATATATGTAAAACGTTCAGTTACGGAGACAGTGGTAAGTTTGATGCTATCATCACACACATAGAGTTGTGTATTTTCGGATGACATGAGAAGTTGAAGGTTGTCAAGGCAATCGTTCTTCATTCGATCAAGGACAGAATCTGTTAGAATGAGCTCGAAACGAATGTCTTTTTCAAGTATCTCTGAAAACAGTTCCGGATATAGTGGGTGGAAATATGATGCAAACATCTTCACATCCTTTGACCTTATCAGGTTCTCTGTGAATTCCACCGGAAGTTCGAACATGTGGTTAAGATCAGGTTCAATGTGCATGCATTGGCCCAGCTCTCCCAGCCTGTATGCAAGAGGTTCCGGTATTGCTGTAAGGTCACGGGTCGCCCAGTACTCCCGATTCTCTTCTATTACTTCGAGAGTTTTCAATAAAGGGCTCATGTTCATTACTATTATCTTTCCGACATCAGAAAGTTCATAATCATCATTTTCATTCTGGATGATCATGTCCTGCTCTTTCAGTATCTTTATCTGTGGCATCATAGCCTTTGATGTGACATTCAGGGACGTTTTGATCTGGTCGATGTTCCTTGGTCCCTCTACGAGCAGTAAAAGAAGGTTTTTCCTTTTTTCAGAAAGCCATATTGTATCACTTAATGAGGATTTCATCGAGACTCCTCTATAAAATCAAGTATTAATGTTAATGATTCTTTCGGTTGTTCTTTTTGGCAGAATTGGTTCAGTGGTATCGCTCTGCCATTTACTGTAAATATGTCTCTTGATGTTGTTTACTCCTTATCGTTCGATTTACTATATATACCAAAGCCTTTGGAAATTCTCATGCCTTTGGAATATCCAACACCCCTTGTCATTTCTCGTTATGTTTTCTATCTCCCATAGCTGTCGAACTTCCGAATCAAATTATGCTATATATAATCCTGTTTTTTCATCTTATGGTGGTGAGGAGCATATCCTGACCATAATTACGTGGTAAATATTCCACAAATTAATTGGAGGTTGTAACACGACAAACGAAGAATTATTCAAAACACTATCCGATGCGGTAGTAAGTTGCAAAAAAGATGACGTAATTGCTGCAGTGGAGAAGGCAAAGGGCAAGGCTCCAGCAGTAGAACTTATTGACAACGGTCTTGCAGCAGGTATGAACGAAGTTGGTGTACTCTTCGAGAGAGGAAAACTCTTCCTTCCACACGTTATGATGGCAGCCGATGCAATGACAGCTGGTGTAGACATGCTTCAGGACGAACTTGGAGCCGGCGAAGGCGCATCTGACAAGCTTGGTGTTATCGTCAACGGTACCGTTGAGGGTGACGTTCACGACATTGGTAAAGCAATTGTCTCAACAATGCTTCAGGCAGCAGGCTTTGAAGTCCACGATATTGGAAGGGATGTGCCACTCCAGAACTTCATTGACAAGTGCAAGGAAGTAAACGCTAACATGGTAGGTCTTTCCGCACTTATGACCACAACTCTCCAGGGTCAGAAAGATGTTATCGAGCTCCTCAAGGAGAACGGTATGAGGGACAACATCAAGGTCATGGTCGGCGGTGCACCAGCAACAGATGCATGGGCAAAGAAGATCGGTGCAGACTGCTATGCAGAAAATGCAAGTGAAGCAGTAGCAAAAGCAAAAGAGTTACTTCTTTAATTTCACGGGGTTATTAAAATGGCAACAGAATATTTCTTAAGAATGGGTGACGGTGCAAGGATCTTCATGAGTAAGGAAGATATTCTTGCTGACATCGAGGCAGGTTCCGCAGATGCAGCAGACCTTGGTGACATCCCAGCACTTACCGAAGACCAGATGGACAAGATGCTTGAGATCATCATCAACCCTAACAGGATCGTTGGTGTTGAGCCTGGTATGGAAGTTCCTGTAACACACGACATCGGTACTATCAGGATTGACGGTGACCAGGGTAACAGTGGTGTAGGTATCCCTGCAAGCAGACTTACCGGTGCAATGATGCACGAGCGTGCATTTGGTGCAGATACAATGGAACTCGGTCACATCGATTACAGTTTCAAGCCTGTCAAGCCAGTAATCGCACAGGAACAGCAGACAATGGAAGTCTGCCAGCAGAACATGGTCGTACCTCTTCTCTACGGTGCAATGCCAAACATGGGTCTGTACTACACACCAGATGGTCCATTCGAGAACCCTGGTGACCTGATGAAAGCATTCAAGATCTCCGAAGCTCAGGAATCCATCCAGAAAGCTGGTGACCACGGAATCCGTGACATGGTCTGGATCATGCAGAGACTCCAGCATGTTGGTGGCGACGGTGTCAACTTCGATACCATCGGTGCAGCCGGTGACGGTGACATGTATGCATCCCTTAACGCTATCGAAGCACTGAGGAAAGAATTCCCTGGTATCTACATTGAAGCAGGTATGGCAGGAGAACTCGTTCTCGGTATGCACGGACAACTTGAGTACGATGGTACAACACTTGCAGGTCTGTGGCCACACCAGCAGGCACCACTTGTAGCAAAGGCAGGAGCAAACGTCTTCGGTCCGGTATGTAACACCAACACCAGCAAGTCATCCGCATGGAACCTTGGTCGATCAGTTACATTCATGAAGGCAGCTGTTGAGGCATCATCTATTCCATGTCACGTAGATATGGGTATGGGTGTCGGTGGTATCCCAATGCTTGAGACCCCACCAATAGATGCAGTAACCAGGGCAAGCAAGGCAATGGTCGAGATCGCAGGCGTCGACGGTATATAGATCGGTGTCGGTGACCCTCTCGGTATGCCAATCTCACACATTATGGCATCCGGTATGACCGGTATGAGGGCAGCTGGTGACCTTGTTGCAAGGATGCAGTTCGACAAGAACATGAGAATCGGTGAAGCAAAGGACTATGTTGCAAAGAAACTTGGTGTTTCAACCGTGGATCTCTCTGATGAGTATGTCATGAGGGAGCTTAGGGAAGAACTCGACGTCGGTGTAATCACCTCTGTACCAGGCTGTGCAAAGGGTATTGCAGCTAAGATGAACATCGAGAAACTCCTCGGTATCAACATCAACAGCTGTGACAAGTTCAGGGAAACCACTGCTTAAACCTTCTTGGTTTAATCGTACATTATTGTTGATATGGGCACGGCAGATGTCGGACCCATATCGATTTTATCTTTATTGCTGATTTAAGCAAACATTATTAAAAAGGAGTGTGATGGAATATGTCTGAAGAAAAAGGATCCGGTGTAGACTGGGGGCATGCAGAGCAGTGTGCTAAAGTGGTCTGCGATGCCGGTGAACTCGAACGATCGATCGATTGGAAACAGGGACTGGCTATTGCTATTGGTGTGCCTTTATTGATCTTGCCATCTATTGGTTATTTTGCTAGTTATCTATGGTCATTTGCTATTATTGTATGGGGTCTCTCTGTTTTCCAGGGATTTATGCAGAACCTCGCTTATGGTGAACTTGCAACAACCTTCCCTAATGCATCCGGTCTGCCTGGATTTGCGCAGAACGTTTTCAAGTCACCAAATCATGAAGGTAAATATGACAAGGGTAAATTGATTGGTGGATTCAGTGCATGGAGTTACTGGTTCGCATGGAACCCTGTACTTGCAATCTTTGCAATTCTTGTAGGTTTCTATCTCCACAGTCTCTTCCCAGCTCTTGCAGCATCTTTCACCCAGTACCAGCTTTCACTTGCAGCAGGTATTGTTATCTTCGGTGGACTTATACTCGTAAACTACCGTGGTCTTTCAAGTGGTGCGCTTGTAGGTTACATCCTTGCAGCATTCTCACTTGTTCCAATGGCAATTATTACGCTGGCACCTTATGCAACCGGTGATTTTGCAATGGCAAACATCACAAGTACCTGGCTGCCAACAGACTGGGCATGGGATTTCCACCACATATTGATCTTGCTCGGTATCTTTGCAATGGCCCAGTGGAGTGCTTGTGCATGGGAAACTGCCGCTATCTATGGTCCTGAATACAAGAACCCGGGTTCTGATGTGCCAAAGGCATTGTTCTCCTGTGGTGCTATCTGTCTGGTAGCTTACGTCCTTGTACAGATGACCATTACAGGTGTTCTTGGTATCGAGGGTATTGCCGCTGCACCAATTGACCCAATGCTTCCACTTGCACAGGCAGCACTCGGTGATGTCGGTTCAACAATCGCTATTGTCATGCTCATTGCAGCAATGGTATTGATCATCCAGACTGCATACCTTGGTTCTTCAAGGGCAATGCACTCAATGGCAACTGAAGGAAATCTTCCAAAAGTATTTGCAAAGACAAACGCACACGGTACTCCAATACTTGCAATGGTCATTATCGGTATCTTTAACCTGATCCTGATCTCAATGGGTACTCCATCAGCTATCCTTGCTGCATCAGCAATCGGATATGTTTGTGCTAACGGTATCAGTCTCTTCGCATATGTAAAGGCAAAATCAAGGCCGGACCTTGCTGGACTCGACAGGCCATTCAAGGCACCAACCGGATGGAAGAACGTTGCACTGTTGTTCGGTCTCTTCAACCTTCCTCTTTGTCTGGTCGGTGTGATCTACCTTAACAGTGTTGAAGGCAGCTGGTTCTCAACCATTGTCGGAATTTGTGTACTTGGTCTGTACGTACCACTGTGGTTCTATTCACAGCATGAGGCTCATGTTGATAAGATCGCTGCTGTAGGTCTGGTATCCAGTATCGAGAAGAAGTAAATGGAAAACAACTCCTCTATTTGAAAGGTTCCCGGATATCGGGTTCCTTTCTTTTTTGGTTTAAAAACATGGGACTTTTATTTAATATTCAATTCGTATTTATAACGGGGTAGGCGCTATGCAAGGGATCATAAATTTACCGGGTCAACAGGGGGAAATGCCCGAGGTGACATTTGTCTGGAGGTCAGAATATGGATGGCCACTGGACTCCGTATCTGATAATGTCTCCACTTTTGGTTATGAGCCTGATGATTTTCTGGTCTATGGCCTGTCCTATGAGGATATAATTCATCCTGCTGACCTTGAGAAGGTCAGGAAGGTCCTTCGGGAGTATTCAGGAAATCCCGGGGAAGATCTTGTACAGGAATACAGGATATTGAATGCAGATGGTGATGCCAGGTGGGTACGTGAAAATACGCAGATCATCTACGATGAAGATGGTCTTATGCAATGCCTGAGGGCAAAGATCGTTGATATCAACGATGAGAAAAAACATGATGATTTTATGTTCATTCAGGATGAGCTGGGAAGTCACCTGAGCTGGCCTGTTAATCTGGAGGACTCAATGGATGTCCTTCTTGAGCTGACAACTCAGCTTAATGCAATAGATATCTGTGCCCTATATGTGGTTGACGAGGTTACCGGGGGTCTGGTACTTGTGAATCATAAGGGACTTTCAAGTGAATTTGTGAACAGTGTCTCCTATTTTGATGCTGATTCAAGCCAGGTGAACTTTGCGAAGAAGGGTTTCCCTGTGTACAAGCACTATTCGGAGATCTATCCATTCATTACGGGTCCCGTTATGCAGGATGAGGGTCTGCAGGGTACGGCTATCATTCCGGTTCACCATGAACACCATTTTGTGGGATTACTGATCGCTTCTTCATCTTCGGAATTCATTATCCCTGAGGGTGACCGTGACAGTCTTGAGGTCATAAAATCCCTTGCAGGTCTTATGATCAGGAATATGACCATGTCAGTGATGAATGACGGTATGCATTACAGTATGGCATAAGTGATATTTGGGGAACGGATACGAGAACATGTCCTTTTGGGATGGTCCGGATAATTAATATGAAAAACAAAAAGATAGTCGTTGTTGAAGATGAACTGATCGTCGGTATGATGATCAAACTGAAGCTTGAGAAAATGGGTTATACTGTAGCAGGTATCGCTTCAAGGGGAAAGGATGCCATTTCTATGGTAAAGATGATCCAGCCTGGTCTGATACTTATGGATATCAGGTTAAAAGGTGGTATCGATGGGATTGATGCTGCTAAGATGATCCGCAAGTCATACAGCATTCCAATAGTGTTCATTACTGCGGACTCGTCCAAAGAGACTCGTGAGAGGGCCGATCTGGTAGGGCATCAGGGTTACCTGACAAAGCCCTTTATGGATGAGGATCTGGGAAATATCGTTCATTCTGTGTTTTACAACTCCGTGGGAAAAGCAAGAGAGGCCAATGTTCTGGCTTGATCTGGGTTCAAGTCATATCATGCCTTCTCTTTCTTTTTCTGCAACCTTTTTTTATTTTTTACATATCTTCTCATTTTCTGCACATATGAGGGATGCAATCCGTTTTTGTTGTATTTTTCCCGATAGTGACATTTGCCTTTCAGGTCTTCTTTTTTTTGGTCTTTAAAGGTATTGTCCTCACGCTCTATGGCAATCTATATATACTACCTCATCTTTTAGGAAAAAACACTTACAATTAAGAAAAACGAGTCGCGGTTTGTGTATATACGATACCGGTTGACTTCTCAACCTCTATCGCATGCTTAACCCCCTCATTGAGCGTGAAAATATGGTAGAAATGGAAGATGTTATTATCGGAGCTTTTGCATTTGCAGGAATTGCAACACTTATGCTTTATGTGATCACCAATCCTGGTGGCATGATCCCCTTCAACCTTCATGATGTTGCAGTTGGTTCTTTCGTAGTCTTTGCACTGAGCAAAGTGTCATTCCTTTCAAGTCTTTGATGGTGAGGTGTTTTCTCCATATGTTTAGTATGGGGTCAAGGCTAAACCATCGTATATTTTCTTCTTTTGGCACTATTAATATTAGTTCTCTCTATACAATGGTTCTTCTTTTTGTTCGTTCTTTATCTTGACCTGTCTATTATGAACGTTAAATTTAAGTTCTGTTTTCTTATTGTGTTCAATGGTCAGTTTCTGGAGGTTGTGTCGTGAGTATGAATTGTTGTGATGTCTGCAAGGTCTATGATGAATGTTCAAAGCTAGGGCTAAAGGAAACTGTGAATGACCTGAAGGATAAGAGGCTGGCAGCGTGTTTGTATGCCTGTGAGCGGCAATATCAGAAGGTTGTTGACGAGGAATAACAATTTCTGTTGTGGGACTTCAGTTTGTTTTTATCCTCTTCTTGATTTGTCTTGTTCAACAACTGCAGTCTATTTTCTTGGGGTTTTTCTCATAACGACTAGGATGCGGTCACCCCTTCCCCGCCTCCTCGTAGTATCAATTGGCTTATTGTATCTTATCTGCCCGTTTAATCACTCATATGCCAGAAGATCGCAATTCCAATTATTGTTCCGATTACTGCACCTATGACCACGTAATTGAAAGATGCTTGTGCTATTGATATTATAGCTTCGTCTACGCCGGCTAGGTCTGATCCTCTTGTCATGACTGTGCCTAATGGCAGTTTACCCATTCCTGGAGCTTCCGGTCTTAAAATATATCCAATTATTGCGCCTATCATTGTTCCTGCTGTAGGCAGGTATTTTGCTTTCTTTTCATCCATTGTATCTCTCTTTCGGTCCCGTATTTCTATAAGTTCCTTTGCAAATATCGTACTTGTGCGTTAAATAGATTTTTGCTATTGTGATGGCCTGGTAAATGTCTGGGTGGATTGCCTTCACAAAGGAATGGTCCAAACCGAAACAAAGCTAGATTGTTTTAATTACGTCAAAAATAGATGATTATATTAGAAGAATTGGTGCTCCGATGGGGATTCGAACCCCAGTCACAGGAGTGAGAGTCCTGTATGATTGGCCGTGCTACACTATCGGAGCACACGGTTTTAGTGCTTTTCAGCACCCCCTAAAAGCAATCAATTATATTTATACCTATCGTTTAAAAAAGTAGTTGGAAGTTCGCTTTAAACGAACATTCCAAACGGTGAATTTACTTCTTCGTCCGATACTACCTTTTCGAACGCATCAAGAAGGTCTTTCATGGTGATCTTGTCGCCTCTTCTTCTGAGGACGAACATTCCGGCTTCCTTGACAATTACGTTCAGGTCCGCACCACTCAGGCCATCGGTCATGTTTGCGATCCTGGCAAGGTCGAGGTCTTCTTCAAGGTTCATCTTCCTTGTGTGGATCTTCAGGATCTCTTCTCTTGCTTTCTCATCAGGGAGTGGAACTTCGATGATACGGTCGAACCTTCCTGGTCTCAGGAGTGCGGGGTCAAGCAGGTCGATCCTGTTGGTAGCTGCAATTATCTTTACATTGCCGCTGGGGTCGAACCCATCCATCTCTGCCAGAAGTTGCAACATTGTTCTGTTGACTTCTGCAGATCCTGTTGTGCCGTCATGGGTACGCATTCCTCCCACTGCATCTATCTCATCGATGAACAATATTGATGGGGATTTGTCCCTTGCGAGCTGGAATACATCTTTGACAAGTCTTGCGCCTTCTCCGATGAACTTCTGCACAAGGTCTGATCCTGACATGCGAATGAATGTGGCGTTTGCCCTTGATGCAACTGCCTTTGCTATCAGTGTCTTTCCTGTTCCCGGATTGCCGTACATGAGGACTCCGCTTGGGGGTTCTATTCCTATGTTCTCGAACAGTTCCGGTTCTGTCAGTGGCAGTTCAACTGATTCGATGACTTCCTTGAGGACTTCATCAAGACCGCCTATCATGTCATAGTCTACGCCTGGTGAATTGATAAGTTCCATGACTTGGGCGCGTACGTCAGCTGCTTTGCTGATCGTGGATATGATTGAAAATGCTGCATTAATGCTCACGCGCATGCCAGGTTCCACAGTGCCTTCCATTCCCGGTGGCATCCTTGTCATAACTTCCTGGTTGTTGCCATGCTGTCGCAGAAGCACCATGTCATCTTCCACTTCCATAACAGTTGCAATGAACAGTGGTGGTGTGGTGAGGTGGTCCAGCTGCTCTTTTAGTTTGTCTATCTCTGTAAGGTACTTGTTTGCCATCATATTGGCTTCAAGTAACTTTGCCTTCATAGTTTCATTCTGGACCTTCAGGACCTCGTTCTCGTTGAGGATCGACTGGATGTCCATGTCTTCAACTTCTTCTGCCTCGTGGGTTATTTTGTCGGAATTCATATCCGGTACATTATTTCCCGTTGATGATCCTGCACTTACGTCGGTCATGTTTCGTCCTTATAAACATCATGTGATATAAACTCAACTGAATGCGGCAAATGATTTGCGTGCGGCAGTTATATTGTTCTCATTATGTGGTCTGTTGGTAGTCGATCCTTCTGTAATTGCACCGTTAATATGTATCTGCAACTAATTTAAAACAATATTAGAGCTTTTATTATAATTATGTGCATTAATATCAAATTTTAACCGATTTTATGATATAGATACACTTTATTTTTGTTTTTACTTGATAATTACAAAAAAATAGATTTGAAAACAAACCCCTTTGCTTCCACTGGAGTATTTCATATGAAACACAATTTTCATTGTATTTCATGTTTTTAGGCTGAAAATTTAGCTAAAAAATTAAGCTTATTTATCTGTTTATTTCTAAAAATAAGTGTTTTAAAGTCTTTATTTTTAGATAATACAGATAATGACATGTATTTAATAAAAACATTTATATATCATTAAGGATAATGGATGTATTGCAGTTCAAAGCAATTGTATGATACAAGAGCATATCAGTTGCATGAGGCTGTATTCACATAAAAGCTGAGCCATTATCTGAGGGGATGAATGGTTTGTGAATCCACCGATCTGAGGGGATGGATGGATCCGCTGCAGAGGCGCAAAAGATGAAGATTCGGCTCGAAATAATCGATGACGAAGGAAAAGAGAACACCAGTATCGAATTTGCTGGTGAGAATGTAAAAGGACGGGTTATCAAGTTTATTGATACTTTGGAAGAGGTGCAACCTCGTTCGACCGGATCTTCATCCGCAGCCCTGCGATCTGAGCAAAATGCTCAACAATCTTTTTTACAACCGACTTCCACGACAACAACTGGGAGTCCTGTTTCACAACCACAACAGGTTGTGCCACCACAGTATCCGCCACAATACTGTTCTGTTCCTGTTATGCCAGTTCAACAGCAGGCGCAGCCAATTTATCAGTCTGTACAGGTGCCTGTACAGCAAACTCAACAGTATCCGCAGTACTATGTACCTGTGAATCAGCAAACAGTGAATCCGGGTGTGAATCCTGTGGTGAACCAGCCAGCTGTTTATCAACAGCCTGCACAACCGCAGCAGTCGCCGGTGTCTCCCGGAATGGTCGCTCCGTCAGTTCCTTCTCAGGGAGCTGTGACACAACAACAGGTTCCACAGGTTAACAACAATACTGTTTCTAATGTACCACTTCGCGACAAGGTGAGTAATTCAAAACTAACTATCAGTGAAAGGCTTGAACTTTTCCTGAAGTATGAACATCCTCGTGAATGGTCCACTTCACAGCAGATCCAGCAGAACTATGAGCGTGTCTATGGTGAGATCAAGTTAAGCACAGTTTCTACATATCTCTCCCGCATGTATCGCAAGAACCTTCTGGAACGTCGTGGCAATCGCACACAGAGGGAATATATCTATATTGCTGACATGGAAGATGTTGCCGGTCAGGCAGCTCCGCAGGGATATGCACCTGTCTGGCAGACGCAGAGGGTATGACTTTTAATTGTTCTGTGAGAATTGTTTCCTATGGGATCGGGGAATGATGACTTTCAACTTGGTTCTCTATTGATCTTCATTGGTTCTTTTTCTTGTTTTTACAGGTATGGTAGTGACTGCCATGACCTCATCCGGATCCAGTGACTTCGGAGGTCTTGTGATGATAGGCCCGATACCGATCGCATTCGGTTCATCTTCAGGGATTGCCAGTATTATGATGTGGTTCTTGCTGTTCTGGTGATGGTGTGGATATGTGATCCTGTTTTTATGTCCTGTTGTTCTGTGAAATGAGCCTCTAGTGCCGCACACATACGTTTATAGGTGTTCACAGACATATTCACAATTTGATGGGCAGTTTTAAGCTTGTATCTGAATATGAACCAAAAGGTGACCAGCCGGAAGCTATCCGGAAGCTGGTCGAGGGGCTTGATAAAGGGTTAAAACATCAGGTCCTGCTGGGTGTAACAGGCTCCGGTAAGACATTCACAGTAGCCAATGTCATACAGAAGGTCCAGAAACCCACACTTGTGATCGCTCACAACAAGACGCTTGCAGCCCAGCTGTTTTCGGAGTTCAGGGAGTTCTTTCCTGATAATGCCGTTGAATATTTTGTCAGCTATTATGATTACTACCAGCCTGAGGCCTATATTCCCACTACTGATACGTATATCGAGAAGGATTCCTCTGTGAACGAGGAGATCGACAGGCTCAGGCTTTCTGCCACAAAGTCACTTATAGAGCGCAGGGATGTTATTGTTGTTTCCAGTGTTTCAAGTATTTACAACATCGGTTCTCCTGAAGAATGGAGAAAAATGTCTGTAGTGTTGAAGCAGGGTGAGCAGATCGGTAGAAGTGAGTTGTTCGCAAGTCTCATCGACATCCAGTATGAGCGCAACGAAATGGATTATGCGAAAGGTACTTTCCGATCCAAGGGTGACACTGTGGAAGTGTTCCCTGCACAGGAGAACCACGGTATACGCATTGAACTGTTCGGGGATGAGATCGACAGAATATCCTCTTTTGATCCGTTGACTGGCAAGACCCTGGGTGTTGTGAAAGAGGAAAACAGCATTGTCATCTATCCGGCAAAGCATTTCATCATGCCTCAGGAAGAAATGGTGAAGGCACTCAATTCCATTGAGGAAGAGCTTGAAGAGCAGGTCTCAAAGCTTGAGGCGGATAACAGGGTGCTCGAAGCCCAGCGGTTGTTGCAGCGGACCAACTTTGATATGGAGATGATCCGCGAACTTGGATACTGCAGCGGTATTGAGAACTATTCCCGTCACTTCGATGGTAGGAGTCCCGGAGATCCTCCGTCTTCCCTGCTTGAGTTCTTCCCTGATGATTTCCTGCTGGTCATCGATGAGTCTCATGTGACCATCCCTCAGATACGGGGTATGCACAATGGTGATCGCGCCAGGAAGGAATCTCTTATCAATTACGGTTTCAGGTTGCCTTCAGCTTTTGACAACCGTCCTCTGAAGTATGATGAGTTCCACCGCCTGATAAACCAGGCGATATATGTGTCCGCAACCCCTGCGGAATATGAGCTTGGCATCAGCAGTGCTGTCGTTGAGCAGATCATCAGGCCTACCGGTCTTGTGGATCCGGAGGTCTACGTACGCCCTGTTGAAGGGCAGATCGATGATCTTATCGGTGAGGTCAATAAGGTCACGGAACGTGGCTATCGTACTCTTGTGACAACACTGACCAAGCGCATGGCAGAGGACCTGACGGACTACCTGCTGGAGATGGGCATCCGGGTTCGCTACATGCATTCTGATATTGACACTCTCATGCGGGCGGAGATCATCCGTGACCTCAGGAAAGGTGAGTTCGATGTACTTGTGGGTATCAACCTCCTGAGGGAAGGTCTTGACATCCCGGAGGTTGCTTTTGTTGCTATTCTTGATGCGGACAAGGAAGGTTTCCTGCGTTCGGAGAGGTCCCTGATACAGACCATAGGAAGGGCTTCCAGGAACTCTGAAGGATATGTTATCCTGTATGCCGACAACATGACCGGTTCCATGGCTGGTGCTCTTAAGGAATCTAACAGAAGGCGTGAGATTCAGCTTGCGTATAACAGGGAGCACAATATAATTCCGCAGACCATCAGGAAGGCCTTGCAGAAGGAACTTGTCGAGGCAGAGTATGAGGAAGTGAAGTCCGAGATCCTTGAGGTTGCCGAGGATCTATCTGATATGGAGCTTGCAGACATGATAATTGACCTTGAGGCGGAGATGCATTCTGCGGCTGCAAATCTCGAATTTGAGAGGGCAGCGGCACTTCGGGACGAGATAAAGGAACTTCGAAGTACCTATTCTTTATAAGTGCTTATCATGGGTTCCCGGATTCGTATTGGATTCGTTGCAATACTTCCGACACGTAGCTCATTTTAAGCGAAAGGATTATATTCTAAAAATGCAAGTTAGGGGATGCAAGTGCGCTGATGGTCTAGTGGCTATGACTGTGGCCTTCCAAGCCATAAACCCGGGTTCAAATCCCGGTCGGCGCATCTTTCTTCTCTTTTAACATAACTACAACCTTTAGTTCACTCTTTGTTGATTCGTTTCACACTTCATTTTTGTCATTTCCTCTTTCAAAAGAATTAAATCATTCTGGACTCAAACCAATTATGGCCTTTCTTTAAGGAGTGATCATTCTATGAAATTGGGTTATCCCTGTATTAACAGGAGCATTGGGTGTGCTGCCAACAGGAAGTTCAGGCTTGCTTCCTATTCTGAAGATAAGCTGGTAGATACTGTAACTAACAATCTGGATTGCATGCACAAGATACTGAAATATAATCTGGATAACGATCTTTTCTTCTTCAGGCTAAGTTCTGATACTGTTCCATTTGCTTCCCATCCTATTTGTGATTTTGATTGGGTGGGCTACTTCAGGTCTGAGCTGCAGGAGATTGGCCGGTTCATAATTGAGAACGACATGAGGATATCCATGCATCCGGACCAGTTCATTCTTCTGAACTCTCCTGATGAGGGCATTACTCAGAGAAGCATTGCAGAACTTGAGTACCACTGCAAACTCCTGGATGCTATGGGGCTGGATAATACTGCGAAAGTACAGGTACATGCCGGGGGTGTCTACAAGGATCGGGAACTGGCAGTTGAGAGGTTTGTTGAGAGATACGAGAGCCTTGATCCGGGACTTAGGAAGAGGCTTGTTGTTGAGAATGATGATCGTCTGTACAGCCTCAGGGATTGTCTCCTGATAACTGATCTCTGTGGAATTCCTATTATTTTTGATAGCTTTCACCATGAATGTCTCAACAACGGGGAAAGTTTTTCCAGTGCTATGGGTGATGCTGCTTCGACATGGGGTAAGGGTGATGGTGTTCCAATGATCGATTACAGCAACCAACAGCCCGGTGCAAGGAAGGGAAAACATTCAACATCTCTGGATATTGGTCATTTTCGGGATTTTCTTGAAGAGGTCAGGGAATTCGATCTTGATATAATGCTGGAGATCAAGGACAAAGAGAAGAGTGCATTAAATGCAATTGGCATTATGAAGGAACTCGGACTGGCATGATCTGGAAGTTTTCAGCATTTTGCTAATCTCATTCTAAAGATTTATTAACTTCTCGCCCCCATATATTATCATGGAAAATAAGGGGGCATTAATTGTGATAGTGGCAACATTGTTGGTCCTTGTTGCAATATGGTTCCTGGTGGGGGTCAGGATATCTATGAGTACTGAACAGGTTAATTATACAGTGATCGAAGAGCTCGGCGATGGTGTTGAGATAAGACAGTATGAAGAGAACACTTTCATATCTGCAGATGCAGGTGGTTCTAACTCCGGTTTCAGGATACTCTCCGGTTACATATTTGGAAAGAACGAACAAAATACAAAGATAGCGATGACCGCTCCTGTGATATCAAGGCAGGAGGGGGATGTGATGCATATGTCCTTCGTCCTGCCGGAAGGGTATGATTCTAAAAATGCACCTGCTCCGCTGGAAGAAGGTGTGCTGATACACGATGTAGCTCCAAGAAAGGTTGTGACTATCAAATTCTCCGGCTATGTCACAGATTCCAAAATAGAATCTCACAGGGAAATACTTGAAGGGAAGATCTCGGAGAATGGTCTGAATACTAAAGGCGAGTTCTTCCTGATGCGCTACAATCCCCCGTGGGTGCCACCTATGCTGATGAAGAATGAACTTGCAGTGGAGCTCGAGTGATGTCCCGCTTCCAGAGGTCTCTCTTTGTTTTCAGGAGGGACCTGCGGGTCGATGACAACACTGCTCTTCTCGCAGCTCTTGAGATGTCCGACGAGGTTATTCCTTGTTTCATATTCGACCCGCGCCTGAGCGATCCTGCAAGGAAGAACTTCAACAGCAATTCCTTTCAGTTCCTTCTGGAATCACTTGACGACCTCAGGGGGCAACTGGAAGCTGTGGATGGCAGGTTGTACCTCTTTTCAGGTCTTCCGGAAAATGTGATCGGTAACCTTCTGGAAAAGGGTGGGATTAATGCAGTCTTCATGAATCGTGATTACACTCCTTTCAGTCTCAAAAGGGATGAGAGAATCTCAAGTTTGTGCAACTATCGGGGTGTTGAACTGTTTCAGTTCCACGACTGCCTGCTCACTGAGCCCGGGATGGTACGCACTAAACAGGGGACTCCGTACAAGGTATTCACACAGTTCTTCAGAGAGGCATCGAAAAGGGATGTTCCCATTCCTTCAATGTTTGCCGGTGTGAGTGAAGACGTTGCTGACCTTTTTTTCACCGGAGATCTCGAGGCAGGTGAGGTTGACGGGGTTTCAGATGTAGATTTTCTGAAAGGCTTGCTTCCTGAGAGTAATGAACATCTGTTTACACACGGTGGGAGGAGCAATGCCCTGTCAATTCTTAAGTCTCTATCAGAGTTCTCAAACTACGATCATGAACGTGATCTGCCCTCTATCAGGGGTACTACCGGCCTTTCTGCACACAATAAGCTGGGTACGATCTCCATAAGGGAGTTCTATTATTCTGTTCTACATGAGCTTGGAAGGGATCATACACTAATCAGTGAAATGTACTGGCGGGATTTTTTCACACAACTTGCTTTTGAGTTCCCGGAGGTCTTCAGGCATGCATTCAAGAGCAAGTTCGATGATCTTGAGTGGGCCAATGATCGGAAGCTATTCGAGGCCTGGTGTTCGGGAAACACAGGATTTCCCATTGTGGATGCCGGTATGAGGGAGTTGAACACTACAGGATATATGCACAATCGTGTCAGGATGATAGTGGCATCCTTCCTTGTGAAGGACCTGCACATAGACTGGAGGTGGGGTGAGCGCTATTTCGCATGTAAACTGGTGGATTACGATCCCTGTGTGAACAATGGGAATTGGCAATGGGCAGCTTCTACAGGTGCAGATTCACAGCCATATTTCAGGATATTCAACCCCTGGCGTCAGCAGAAGAAGTTCGATAGTGATTGTGAATACATAAAAAGATGGGTGCCTGAACTGCGGGACATCGAATCTTCTGTAATCCATAAACTCGAAAATGACAATGATGTCGATATTGGGGATTATCCGAAACCAATAGTTGACCACAGTATGGAACGGGAAATTGCATTGTTCATGTTCAAGTCAGCAAGTCAGGTCACCGATTTATGATCAATTTCCTGAAATGAAAAACAACGTCTGAAGTGCGCAATATTAATATATAAAACGAATATTTAGAGATTACTCATTTTGCGGGGGTTGCCCAGCCAGGCCAAAGGCGCAGGGCTTAGGACCCTGTCTCGTAGGAGTTCGTGCGTTCGAATCGCACCTCCCGCACCACTTTTTTGAGATTTAACTTTATACGGTATTTCATTCTCTCATAGATTCCGCTACAGCATGATCCTTTATGTTAATTATCAATATATAAGAAAAAAAGAAGTTGGAGAGGTGCCTAATTGCTTAACTCTCCAGATCGCTGATTATCATTTCAGCTAAGCTGATCCATTCTCCTGCAACAACTTCATCAATGGCTTTTCCACTCTGAGCCTCCACACTGTTGATGAAAGCATTTAACTGATTGGCAGCAGCTTTTTCATTTCCTTTAGATTCTGATTTAAGCGCTGCATCCAGCTTTGCCTGGAGTGCTCTGTCGATAGGCCGGTTCAGGTCTTCGGAATCCACCTGTGATTTGAGAGCTATGATGTCAGCTTTAATGTTTGGCGGCACCAACACAGCATCTATCACATGTACAACTCCATTGTCTGCTTCGAGATCAACAACAGTGACTTTAGCATCGTTGATGAATACACCGTCTTCATTGATTGTTACCAGGATATTCTTGCCCAGTAATGTGGTTGCAGTCATTCCATCTGAAAGGTCTGTTGACAGGACTCTTCCGTCCAGCACATGATAGAGCAATATGTTTGTCAGTTCCTCTTCAGATAAACTAGCAAGGAGCCCTGGCGGTAGTGCATCAAATGCATCATCAGTTGGTGCAAATACTGTAAAATTTCCTGGTCCTGAAAGTGTTCCATTCAAATTGGCAGCTATCAATGCTGCTTCAAGGGTAGTATGTCTTGGACTATTGCTGATTATGTCTACAACAGTAGCCGGTGGTACCAGCACAGCATCTATCACATGTACGACTCCATTGTCCGCTTCGATATCAACAACAGTGACCTGAGCATTGTTGATGAATACATCAGTTCCATCTATTGTTACCAGAACGTCCTTTTCCAGTAATGTTGTAGCAGTCATTCCATCTGAAAGGTCTGTTGACAGGACTCTTCCGTCCAGTGCATGATAGAGCAATATGTTTGTCAGTTCCTCTTCAGATAAACTAGCAAGGAGCCCTGGTGGCAGTGCTGCAAAGGCAGCATCCGTTGGTGCAAATACTGTGAAATTTGTATCCTCTGCTGAGAGAGGTACTGTTAAGCCAGTATCACTTAATGCTGTTTCAAGAATAGTATGGTTTTCACTATCATTGATTATGTCTACTACAGTTCCTGCGCTTGCAGTTGCTGTCAAAGAAAAAATAACAGCTAAAAATGTCAATAACCATATCGTACTTTTATATTTCATTATTTAGCCCCCATATTTGGCATTTGTGCCTAATAAAAAATTCACTTGTTAACATATAAACTTTTATAATTTTTTGAGACAGAATTGTATATTAATATTATTAATTAATCCATGATATTTTTTACAATTAGGGATTATGTATACTATCCTGTTTTATCATCCGGATAGCTTCGCGTAATCAAAAATTCATTAAAAAGAAAGGGAGAGATGAGCCCCCACTCATCTAATCTATCCCAACCGTGTCATACCCTAACACACTATATTGTGTGTTTCAGTATATAATTATATCTAACTAATATATATGTTATAGTTCAAGTATACTTTACTTTTCGGCATCTATAATTATTATTAATATTAATTAGAGCTTCTTATTGCCTTTTACTTTCCTTTATGATTGGGGAAGTATTATCTCCTTGTAATCAATTCTAATTTATAAATAAATTCCAACCCATTTTTGTAGACTTCATTCTACTCTTTCTGCACTACTCATGAGATGTTTTCATCATTCTCTTAAAAATTTTTTAAATAAGGGTTAACTTAAAATCCTCTAACTTACTAAATATAAATTGGGGTGTTATGCATGAAATTAAAATTAATTATTTCAATGGTGTTAGTGGCTGCGCTTTTCATGATTCCTGCAAGTGCAGACCTGTTTGATGACATGAATGCTGCAGTTCCTGAGTACAATGAGAAGATCGATCAGGTTCCCGGGACGCTGAGAGGAATTCTTGCTGACCAGCATGTTGTTCTTGCTGTTTATATGAACAATGCTGAGGACGAGACTACGGGAGGTCCTGAATTTGATGTTGCTCTCAGCCCTGGTCCTTATGTAACTGAAAGCGGTGTTACGATGAAGATTGTAGCGATCACTGATTCAGATGCTTCTGCTGTTGAATTTGGCAGGTGGAGTGAGCTGGATGCCGAATACAACTGGGATGGTGTTCCATTTGCTGAGACGATCATTGTGACCACAAACGAGGACACTGCAAATGCAATTCTGGATTCCGAATCTCCGGGAGATACATTCAGGCAGGCATATGACGACGGTCTTATCACCATTCAGGCTTCTGAGGATGCGAGTATGGGAACGAAGATCTCACTTGCAATTATGCCTCTCGTGATGAAGATCTATGCGATGATTGGCTAATGCTAATCATTCTTTTTTTGTTTTATGGAAGGATTAATGGCTGGCTACTTTTTTAATATTAAAATAAGTTTTTATGCTTTGTAACTAAATTTATTATTATGTATTCAAGGCTTTACCTCTATTTCCTTGGGGTATGGGTGCTGTTCGTATTTCTCGCAATAATCAATGGTACATTAAGAGGTCTCTATGCGCCTTACACAGGTGATCTTCTTGCGCATCAGATAAGTTCCATCATATTCAGCACGGTGATCTTTGCGGTAACCTATGCTTTCCTTAAATATTCCGGAGTCTCCGGAACACCGGTACAGTTCATCTATGTCGGACTGATGTGGGTTTCGCTTACGGTATCCTTTGAATTCCTCTTCGGGCATTTCGTCATAGGTCACTCATGGGAACACCTGTTGCACGATTACAATTTCCTTGAGGGGCGCATCTGGATGCTTGTGCTCATTGTGACCGCAA
The DNA here is from genome assembly GCF_038432375.1 of Methanococcoides sp. LMO-2. Taxonomy (NCBI): domain Archaea; kingdom Methanobacteriati; phylum Methanobacteriota; class Methanomicrobia; order Methanosarcinales; family Methanosarcinaceae; genus Methanococcoides; species Methanococcoides cohabitans. Next base: position 25,527 of record NZ_JBCAUS010000006.1, on the reverse strand, counting down.
TATCTCCCTGGCTTGCCAACAGGATGCTTTCCTGAGTTCGTAGAATTTGGAATCTCGTAAAATATGATCGTTCTTTTGTTAGCGGATATGTAAGATGGTATCTGTTATCGCCGGATCAGTAGTAGAGCAAAGGCCAGATCACATGCCAGATGCTGTAGTCAGCAAGGCGCCAGATCACCGGTGCAAGGAATCCATACTTTCTGAAAAGGATGATCGGTACAAGGTTGCCTGCAAAAATGAATATGAATAGACTCACAGCAAAGAATGCACTTGTAAGCATTCCCATCTGCTGCATTCCTGTTATCTGCATTACAGGTTCCCACAGGCTTGCAAGGACGGCAACTGCTATGAATACCTGGTTTTGTTTTTCTCCCTTCAACAAAATGGTTGATATCAGCCATGTAAGAGCGACCACCGGGATGAGGTGGTACAGTATCTCAAGGAATATTCCGCCGCTTACATAGACGGGGATCGAGAATGGGAACTGCACATGTATATTCGGCAGTTGGAGGACTAGGCCGACAAGGATCTCAATTATGGAAAATCCTATTCCCAGAAGTATCGGGATAACAATCCTCTGTTTGTTGGGGATTTTCTGATCCCATATTTCAGGGAAGCCTGCTTTTGGAGCCAGTTTTATGCAAACAGCTCCCAGGAGGGCTACAACAATTATTGCTGACCAGGTGGCGGTCCATTGCTGGACTATGGGATGGTTAACATCAAAATATTCCCATGTGGCCTTTCCAAGCAACATCATAACTATCAGGCCTATGAATGTCCTGTTAGAAGAGGTCAGCTTATCCATGGTATGAATTTAGATTGATATTTTACATAAACATATCTATTATATTTCCAATGATGGGCATTCATAAATCATTTCATGCTTTCATGATCATTTTCAGCAACTTTTCTATCTTCTCTTTTTTTGCTTATTGATGTATTCAAGCACTTTTTTATTCACTTCTTCCCCGCCTCCCTGCGGTTATAGCAGTTTATCTCATCATACAATTGGTTTGTGAGGTATATATCTGGTTCTTCAATTGGCAGATCGATAGAAACCCTTATAAACGGTTAATCATTATAGATATGTGCAATGATTAATCGTGATAATTAATCATTAGCCAAACAACATTGAACACAAGATCGGAGGGAAGAATAAATGGACACATACTACGAAGGTTCCATGATGGACGAGGAAGACAGGATCCTTGAATGGACAACTGGAGGACTTAACGTTGATGGCAACACTGCATTCATTGCCACAGTTGCAGTGTCCATCGCATTTGCTGCTTTCCTCAGGCTTTCATCCTACGTCAACCTCTTCTGAGGTATAGATCGTTGCCTGTTATTGGGGTGGGTCTGGTTTGTTCAGGATCGTTGGGCATTCCGGCTCACCTAAAACCTCCTTTGTTTCACAAAGGTTTGTGACAGAAACTCTTATAAACGATTAATCATTATAGATGTGTGCAATGATTAATCGTGACAATTAATCATTCAACACCCAAACATCAACTCTACAAAAATAAGATCTACAAAATTAACTCTAAACATTAAAAGTAAACTCGGAGGGAAGAATAAATGGACACATACTACGAAGGTTCCATGATGGACGAGGAAGACAGGATTCTTGAATGGACAACTGGAGGACTTAACATTGATGGCAACACTGCATTCATTGCCACAGTTACAGTGTCCATCGCATTTGCTGCTTTCCTCAGGCTTTCATCCTACGTCAACCTCTTCTGAGGTATAGATCGTTGCCTGCTATTGGGGTGGGTCTGTTTGTTCAGGATCGTTGGGCATTCCGGCTCACCTAAAACCTCCTTTGTTTCACAAAGGTTTGTGACAGAAACTCTTATAAACGATTAATCATTATAGATGTGTGCAATGATTAATCGTGACAATTAATCATTCAACACCCGAACATCAACTCTACAAAAATAAGATCTACAAAATTAACTCTAAACATTAAAAGTAAACTCGGAGGGAAGAATAAATGGACACATACTACGAAGGTTCCATGATGGACGAAGAAGACAGGATTCTTGAATGGACAACTGGAGGACTTAACATTGATGGCAACACTGCATTCATTGCCACAGTTACAGTGTCCATCGCATTTGCTGCTTTCCTCAGGCTTTCATCCTACGTCAACCTCTTCTGAGGTATAGATCGTTGCCTGCTATTGGGGTGGGTCTGGTTTGTTCAGGATCGTTGGGCATTCCGGCTCACCTATAACCTCCTTTGTTTCACAAAGGTTTGCGACAGAAAGGGTTATAAACGATTAATCGTTATAGATATGTTTGATGATTAATCGTGATAATTAATCCTACAACATCCAAACATCAACTCTACAAAAATCAGATCTACAAAATTAACTCTAACATTAAAAGTAAACTCGGAGGAAAGAATAAATGGACACATACTACGAAGGTTCCATGATGGACGAAGAAGACAGGATTCTTGAATGGACAACTGGAGGACTTAACATTGATGGCAACACTGCATTCATTGCCACAGTTACAGTGTCCATCGCATTTACTGCCTTCCTCAGGCTTTCATCTTACGTCAACCTCTTTTGAATTAAGGGAGAGTTCCATTTTGGAAACTCCTTTATTTCATAGGCTTTTCATTTTTCTCCATTGTCTTTTTGCGATGATCACTTTTGTGATCATCGCCCCCTCAACTTCTCGAAGTACTTCTGATGATACTCTTCTGCAGGATAGAATATGTCAGCCGGTACTATTTCGGTCTTGATGCTATTGACATATTGCTTGCTTTCTTCCTGCTTTTTCTTTGAGTTCAGGGCAGCTTCCTTTTGTTTCTCATCATGATAGAATATTGCAGACCTGTACTGGGTACCAATGTCCGGTCCCTGCTTGTTCAGTGTGGTAGGATCATGTATACTCCAGAAAACTTCAAGCAGCTCATCGTAGGAAACTATCTCCGGGTCAAAAAGGATCTCTATGGATTCGGCATGCCCGGTCTTTCCGGTAGCTACATCATAGTAACCGGGATTTTCCATTGAACCGCCTGTGTAACCCACCTTTGTTGATACTACTCCACTTACCCTGCTGAAGTTGTCCTCTACTCCCCAGAAACATCCGGCTGCAAATGTGGCTTTTTCCAACATTATAGTCACCATCTTTCTTCAAGGCTTGATTTATTCCTCTCCCTCGAACTGCATTGCAGCGGAATTTATGCAATAACGTTTCCCGGTTGGTTTTGGACCGTCATCGAAAACATGGCCCAGGTGGCTTCCGCAACTGGAACATATCACTTCTATCCTGTGCATGAAATGGCTGTCATCAGTTACAAGTTCTACACTATCACTGGACATGACATCGTAAAAACTTGGCCACCCCGATTGGGAATCGAACTTCTTGTCTGATTCGAATATAACCTGGCCACAGGCTGCACAATTATATGTTCCTTTTTCCTTATTTGACAACAGCTTGCCGGTAAAAGGCATCTCTGTTCTCTTTTTTCTTAGAATAGCATACTGCTCAGGTGTCAGTAGCTTTTTCCACTCTTCTTCTGATCTTTCGATCTTCTCTATTATGCTAATACCCCCAAAAGAAAATAACGTATTAATCATTGGCTCTTGAAAATAAGTACTTTGTGCAGATACTTTTCATCTCAATTATTCGGGAATGTTCTTATACCACCGCCCTAAATATTTAATGGGGTGAATTATCATGGCAGAATATACTGAATTGTGTAGTATGGAAGATGTGCCTGAAGGAGAGATGAAGAGTTTCACCACCGGGAACAATGAGATCCTTGTGGTCAATTTGAAAGGTGAGTTCTATGCACTCGATGCAATATGCAATCATATGGGCGGCAAGCTTGTCAAAGGGCGGCTGAAGGACAACCTTGTGATATGTCCTGTCCACAGGTGCCGCTATGACGTAACTTCCGGGAAGGTAAAAAGGGGTGCAGGATTCCTTGTGGAGTCATTTTCAGGTAAATGTGGTGACCAGAAAGCCTATGAGGTTAAAGTTGAGGATGGTAAGGTCTACGTAAAGATCTGAGTTTATACGGTTCAGATGGGTTATATAGGCGTTTTTTCTGACCGCTTTCTTATATTTTTTAGACAATAACTAATATCTCAATGGTATTTTCCAGTGTATTTTACTGGCATATTTGGTATGAGTGCCTGGAAAGTTCCCGGTAGTAGTTGTATCCTCCCGTATAATCCTTATATGTGGTAGAACTTATCATGTATCCATGGTACTTTCTATCATATTGGGGTCCCTTGTTTTGTTGGCATTACTTATTGGCCTGCTACTCAACATCGGAGTAAAGAAAAGCGATGATGGTCAGGGACCTGTGATGTATCCCAAAGGCTACTGGCTTGGAAGGGGTATTGCCATTGGTATCCTTTTAGGTATCCCGCTGGGTATTGTTCTTGGGATCTCTACAGAGAACATCGGCCTTGGTATTGCTCTTGGACCTGCAATGGGCCTGGCTCTTGGAAGTGCAATAGGCTCTGTGCTCGAAAAGAAGCACAAGGAGAACCTTCGCCCTCTGACTGAGGAAGAAAGAAGGGTCCAGAGGATGCTTTTAGTATTTACCATCAGTTTTCTGATACTTGGTGTAACCGTGCTCTTTATCATTTTCTATCTTCTCGGCAGAATGTAAAGATCTCTTCAAGTGACCTTGTTTCCGGGTGTCGATAATTCAATGTAAAGCTGGTTTTGGCACTTTGCAGTAGTCAAATATGTATATCACCTGTGACTAATGGTGTTCTATGGATATTCTGGGTCTGATTCCTTCCTGGCTTTCAGGGGATATTGCGATAATTTTGTCTGTATTTCTGGTCATAATACTGACCTTTCTGTTAGCCAAGTTAGTAGATCGGCTGCTAAAGGCATATTTTGTTTTGGCCAGCAAGAAAATGAACATCGATGAGACTACTTACGGACTTGTACGACGAATAATAGTGGCAGTAGTCTATTTCTCCGGCTTCCTTGTGGTCATTTTCAGTAATCAAAACCTTCGTGATCTGTCCATAGCCCTCTTTGCAGGGGCAGGATTTGCAGGCATCGTTATTGGTATGGCTGCTCAGAACACTCTTTCCAATATCATTGCAGGTATTTCGCTTGCGACCTTCAGGCCATTCCGTGTTGGCGATCTGCTGACCATTCATGGGGAATATGGCCGTGTGACCGATATCACACTGGGTTATACCAAGATACGGACATGGGATAACAGGAGGCTCAATATCCCTAACCATATCATCAGTGATGAAGCTATTATTAACTGGTCTATTGATGATCCAAGTGTCAACTGGACTATTGAGGTAGGGATAAGCTATGATTCGGATATTGATCTTGCACGCAGGATCATGATCGACGAGGCGCGCAAGCATCCTGAGGTCATGAGCTACGAAGATCTTTTACATTACCAGCCACACACAAAACTGGGTGATGAGATTTCCGTATTGGTCACGGAACTTGCCGACTTCTCTGTAAACCTCAAGCTATATGTCTGGGTACGTGACCGTTCGGTTGCATATGGTACCGGATGTGAGCTGAAAGAGGCTATCAAGAAGAGCTTCGATGCAGAAGGCGTGGAGATTCCATTCCCATACAGAACCATCGTTTACAAGAAAGACCTTGAGGCGGCAGAACGCGACCTGGCACCCGGGCCTGAGTTCTGACTCTTTCTTATTTTTCTTTTTTGAATATCTGGCACCTGATGTATGATTTCAGGTATTCTTCCTTTTCCAGTGTCATGGAGTTCTCCCTGCAGATACCCACGTATGCATTGTTCCAGTTATCATCATTGGTCTTGAACATAAAGAACGGCATCATCATCACACTTGTTAGTGAAAATCTTGGCTTTGCACAGTCTATGATGGCGAAGTGGCCGCCTTTTACCAGTACCCTGGAGGCTTCCCCTATTGCTGATCTCCTCACCTCAGCGTTCGTTTCACAGAAGGCGACACTTGTTACGACCATATCAAAGCTTTCATCCTTAAAGGGAAGTTCATCCATTGTTCCTTTGTAAAGCGAGATCTCATCTCCCATTTCCTTTGTCTTTGAATGGGCATATTCAAGCTGGCTATTTGAGATGTCTATTCCGAATACCTTTCCCGTATGGCCCATCTTTTCTTCGATCTCGATGTCAAGGGAAGCTGTACCACACCCAAGGTCAAGTACTTTCATGCCTTTTTCAATTGGCATCTCCGATGCAGCTTTTTCATAATAGGAATGTCCGAACCCCAGCAATGTTGCAAAAATGTCGTAGTTCTTTCCACCGTATATGGTCCCGAATTCGTTTCCCTTCGTACTCATCCAATAAAATATTGGTTATCATATTTTATATATTTATTTTGTATGTGGTCCCAGATCAATTTGATCGTTTAGTTCCTTATTTTCAACTTGGCGGGAATGTTTGACAAATAATTTATAGTACAATTCTGTTCTTAACTACAATCAGAACAGAGAATGTGCAACTATGATGGGTCGATTCAAACACGGTGATGATATTTTCTATGGTAGTGTAAGTGGTGAACTTGTTACTTCCATGGATCATGAGGGCAGGACCTTTGAGCTATCCGAGCTTACGGTACTTCCACCTGCAACTCCTTCAAAGATAATCTGCATTGGTCTGAACTATGTTGACCATGCCATTGAACTTGATATGGAGATTCCCACAGAACCTGTTATATTTATGAAACCTTCCTCTGCCGTGATCGGTCCGGGCGATCGGATAGTATATCCTTCAATGAGCCAGCGAATGGATTATGAGGCTGAGCTTGCTGTTGTTATCGGAAAGAAGTGCAGGAACATCAGTTCAGAGAATGCAATGGATGTAATTGCAGGTTATACCTGCTTTAATGATGTAACGGCTCGTGACCTGCAGCAAAAGGATGGTCAGTGGACTCGCGCCAAGAGCTTTGACACATTTGCTCCCATGGGGCCGTTCATTGTTCCGAAAGAGGAGTTTGATCCTTCTGATGTCAATGTCAGCAGTCTTGTGAACGGCGAGGTCAGGCAAAGCTCAAGCACATCGAATCTGATATTTGATATTCCTCATCTGATCGAGTTCATATCCGGTATCATGACACTTGAGATCGGTGATGTGATCGCCACAGGTACTCCGCCGGGAGTAGGTGAACTGGAACGTGGCGACGTTGTTGAAGTTAAGATCGAAGGAATAGGCACATTGAAAAATGAGGTAGTATAATGCTATTTGACCAGATCAACAGGGAACTTGAACTTACTGAAAGACATCTGATCGTTCTCCAGAAGGTCATTGAAAAAGGCCCCATCGGTATATTGAAGCTGGCCGAAGAGACCGGAATGCCAACCCATAAGGTCAGGTATTCATTGCGCGTGCTGGAACAGGAACATCTTATCAAGCCTTCCTCACATGGCGCAATGGCAGGTGACATGGCAGAAGAGTTCGTTGAAAAGTTCAATGAGGATCTTGGTAGCATTCTTGAAAAGGTGAACCACATCAGTGATCTGGGTGACAGGCTCTGATATTCATTTGTTTTTAATTCATAATTTATTGTTTGTCCTGCGAGGGAATTCAAATGACCCTGAGTGATGAAGATAAGATAACTATAGAGAAATTTGCGCTTCAAAACGCTGTAAAATATGGAAAGACCCCTCAGCTTGGAGCTGTTATGGGCCGTGTAATGGGCGCATGCCCTCATCTGCGTCCTCTTGCAAAGGACGTTGGTCCTATGATCCAGCATATCCTTGACGAGGTATCAAAGGAAAGCCCTGAAGAATGGCAATCCCGCCTTGAGACCATCGCTCCGGAGCTTATCGAGGAGCTAAATACCAAAAAGGAGCCTGACAAAGGACTCAAGCCTCTTGATGTCGAAGAGGGTGGGACCGTTGTCATGCGCTTTGCACCAAACCCGAATGGTCCTCCCACACTGGGAAGCACACGCGGTATTGTTGTGAACTCCGAGTATGTGAAAAAGTATGGTGGCAAGTTCATCATCCGCTTCGATGACACAGACCCCCAGACAAAGCGCCCGATGATGGAAGCATATGACTGGTATATCGAAGACTGCACATGGCTTGATGCAAAACCGGATCAGGTCGTGATCGCATCAGACAGGATGGAGGTCTACTATGATTATGCAAGAAAGCTCATTGAGATGGGTCATGCTTATGTATGCTTCTGCGATGGTGCTGACTTCAAGAAGTTCAAGGACGCAAAGGAGCCATGTCCTCACCGCAATCAGAGTCCTGAGGTGAATCTTGAGCACTGGGATAAGATGCTTGCCGGCGATTATGAGGAAAAGGCTGCGGTTGTCAGGATTAAGACCGATATCAAGCACAAGGACCCTGCGCTTCGTGACTTTGGTGCTTTCAGGATCGTCAAGACAGCACACCCACGTCCGGAAATAGATGACAAATATGTGGTCTGGCCATTGCTTGATTTCGAAGGTGCCATCGAGGACCATGAACTTGGAATGACCCACATTATCAGGGGTAAGGACTTGATGGACAGTGAGAAACGCCAGGGATATATCTATAATTATCTCGGCTGGGAATATCCGAAGACCACTCACTGGGGTCGTATCAAGATGCATGAGTTCGGAAAGTTCAGCACAAGCGGACTTCGCAAGGCAATAGAGGATGGCGAATATTCCGGATGGGATGACCCTCACCTTCCAACACTTCGTGCACTTCGCAGGCGTGGTATCAGGCCGGAAGCTATCCGTAAGTTCATGATCGATATGGGCGTCGGTGAAACTGATGTAAGTATCAGTATGGATACTCTCTATGCAGGGAACAGGAAGATCATCGATCCTATAGCTAACAGATATTTCTTTGTCTGGGATCCTGTGGATCTTGAGCTGGAAGATGGTGCATGCTGCACTGTGAATCCTTCACTTCACCCGACCGAGAACCGGGGTGTCCGCTGTATCGACGTGGGCTCAAAGCTGAAAGTGTGCAGCAGTGATGTTGAATCCGTAAAGGTTGGTGACATGCTGCGCCTGAAGGACCTGTACAATATTGAGGTCACATCAGTTGATCCTCTCATGTGTAAGTGTCTTGGTGACTCAATGGAAGATGCCAAAGCAAAGAAGATGAAGATCATTCACTGGGTACCTGATGATGGTATCAATGTGAAGGTTCTTGCACCACATGGTGAGTTTACCGGAATAGGTGAGAAGCAGATCGTGGATGAACTTGACAATGTCGTTCAGTTCGAAAGGTTTGGCTTCTGCCGCATTGATTCTGTAAGCGATGAGGATGATGTTGTCGCTTATTTCACTCACAAGTGATGTTAGAATAGCTGTAAACAAAAAGAAATTGAATATCAACAAGGCTGGTTTTTCCAGCCACTTCTTTTTTAGTTACATTTATGCTTCCCGAAATTGCATTTTTTATTATTACATTTTCAATTTCGTTTTTAGCTTTCGACTTGTGGAATTAACAATTCATACAAGGTCCTGAATTCTCCAGAATTTGTAGTTGTCTGTAATTCCAGCTAACGCTAATTGAAAATGATATGTTCAAAAAAAGATGTTATGGTGACCAAGAGGTCACCAGTTAGTTTTTAAAGATTCACTCTTCAGCTGCAGGTGCTTCTACAGCTTCTTCTACAACAGCTGGTGCTTCTTCAACTACTGGAGTTGCTACAGCTGATGCAGGGATTGCCTGAACTTCGGTCTTTCTGATCTCTACCCTTCTAAGTGGGTAGATGGATTTTGCCTTCCTGTAGATGTTTGCGGAAAGCTTTCCGACAATAGCTTCTTCCACGAACTGCTCGAAGTCGAGTTCAGATGCGCGCTTTGCTACTGTTTCGGTCATTACGTCTCTAAGAGCCTTGATCTGGCTTGTCCTTGCTCTCTTGACTGTAAAGCAGATAGGTTTGACCCTGATCTTGTAACCATCTTTTGTCTTGACATTGAGATTTGTATCAATTCTGGAAGTCTGGCGCTTTACAATGGAACGCAGGTAGTCAGTTGTGATCTCGTGACCAATGAACCTTGTGTTTGCAACATCACCGACTACGTTGTCGATCTCAAGTTTGAGTTTGATGTTGTGCTTTGAGAAATCATTGGTGAGTTCACCGACAGTGGTCTCCACTACACGACCTACCAGGTTCTCCGGTTCGTCGGTTGGGGTTACACCGATGTGGTTGCTACCAATGAACTTTGGTGCCTCGATGTTGTACCACTCTTTTGATTTCCATTTATCCAGCTTCCTTTGTACTCTCTTTTTTGCCAAGCAATTCCTCCTTATTATTGTGATAGTTGTTTTGATCGATTCCTCGATCGGATTAAATTCTGATGTTCGTGATTCTGACCGTTATAATTCCCGTGTGAATGGTTATTAATAGCGGGTCAATACTGTTCATGTCTATATATAAAGAAATCGGTACGATGAAAAAGAAGATCAGAGGAAATTAATTCCCTCTGGAACTTTGCCGACTCTCTTTCTGAATTCTTCCGGCCAGTTTTCCGGGTCCAGTCCTTTCTGTGCGAAGAATGCGGATGCCCAGCGCTCAAGTCCCACGCCGGAACAGCCTGACCAGAGTTCCTCTCCTGACTGGCATTTCACATTGAATCCGGATGGGTACTTGTTACCGTTGATACTGACGTTCTGGAACTCGAGCCATTCGCCGTCCTCGCCTCTGTAAGGCAGTGGTGCCTCATAATCGGTGGTTCCTGCCTCGCCCTGCTCAGAGAGTCCTGTGAGACCTTCCTGTGCCATGAACCATGGGGTTACCCATGCCTTTCTCCACTCAAGGTCAAGGATCTCGTTGAAGATGTGCATGTACTTCTCATGAAGTTCTTTTGCAGTTGCAATGACCTGTTCCTTTGTACCGAGCCAGACGATCTCTACACGGTGGAACTCATCCACACGTTCCATTCCATGGATGCCGCCACTCTCATAGCGGTGTGATGTGCCGGACCTGTCGAACACCTTTATCGGGAAGTCCTCGGTAGGGATGGTTTCTCCCTGAACGTACATCCAGAATGGTGGGCACTGTGCATAGCAAAGTCCGCCGATAGGTTCTCCGATCTTTTCCTTGATAAGTTCGGTTGGCACCTCATGTGTGACCTTGTAGTGGTCGATAACTTCTTCCCAGTACTCCGGGTCCCTTGTCTTTGGAGGGCAGACGTAGTAGATCTCAGGATATACGCCCTTTGCGTGCCCTGATTTCTGCCATACTTCCCATGGGACAAGTTTCGGGAAGATCATTTCCCTGTAGCCCAGAGGCTCAAGGAGCTCTTCGAGAACGATCCTTTCGAACGTCCTGAACATCCTTGTGGACTGCGGGCCATGGATCCACTGTCCGCGGCTTGCTCCGCGCTTGATCCAGCCTTCCTTCATCATCTCCTGTGTAGGGTCGCCATGGAATGTGTGTTCCTTCTTCTCGCTTTCCCAGAGTATCTGCCAGTGTTCTGCCTTACCGCCGTAATCCTTTGCCTTGACCTTCTCTTCCATGAGGGTCAGTATCCTGTCAGGAATACGGTTCTCAAGTTCTGACTCACCGACCTCAAGCTCAAGTTTGATCCCGCCTTCAACATTAGTTATGTTGGTTACGTGTGGGATCCTTATGTTGTCAAGTTCCTCTTCTGCAGGCATCTCAATGGTGAATTCTTTCACATCAATGCCGCGAATACCTATGTGGAACTCTTTCCCGAGCTTTCCTGCAAGGGGTTTCCTGAGGCGGATCATTGCGTCGTGTGCCCTGACGAACCTTCCGGATTCTATGGAGACCTCGATGCTGTTGTCAACAACACTCCACTCTGTGATCTTAGCACCCTGTCCTTCAGGTGCTCCCTTTGTAAGGGTTGTCTCATTTGCCTCAGCTATATATTGGGCAATAACATCTTTCGCGTCGCTCGGGTCGGCGCTTGTCTTGAATGCTCCTTTCAGGTTGAATTTAAGTTCCATAAGTTATTCCTCTTGAAACCGGCCGTCATTGGTCAACTGGCTCTTACGTCTCATTTGTGATTATGATCGAATTAATTGCATTTGTTGCTAAAGCAAACAGTTATGAAATAGGCTCCAGATTTAATAAATTTTCCAACAAAAAGAGTTTGTGACATTAATTTTGAAGGAATACTTCCTGTCCTTCCTTTCTGTCTTCTATTCATTCGCCCTAACAATTAAAGTTAAAAATTCATGAGAACAAATACCTGTTCTCATCAAGGAATCGGTGCTGGTCCTCTGTTCGGGATCTTGTATAGATCAATGCTGCCGGATGGAAGATCTTAAGCACATTCCGTCCTTCAAATTCCTCAACAGCTCCCCATTCCATCTTTTGTCCGTTAAGGAAGGCCTTTTCTGCAGTGTTGCCTAGAAGGATTATCAATTTAGGATCAAGCAGTTCGATCTGCCTTTTCAGGAATGGCTTGCAGGCTTCAAGCTCCGTTTTGTTTGGGTTGCGGTTCTTCGGAGGCCTGCACTTGATGGTATTGATGACTGCCCAATCACTTTCCTTAAGTTCGGCATAATCGATGAGCTCGTCAAGTATCTTTCCTGCACGTCCGCAAAAAGGAACTCCTGTTTCATCTTCGTTCTTGCCGGGGGCTTCTCCTATGAAAAGTACCTTTGGACTGTCTGATCCCTTGTGGACCACTTTATTGATAACAGTTTCAGAAAGAGGGCATGCCTTACATTCGAAGATGTTTTCCTCGACATCTTCAAGAGTTTTCCATTCAGAGGTCATTCTCATCCTCTACTTCATTTATGATATCTTCTGCTATCTTTGCGTTCATGAGCAGGTCATCTACTGTAGCGATCATGGATGAGATCTTCTCCGTTTGGATGGTTATGGTAGCCTTCTCCTCGTCGATCTGTGTTTCCATGTTGGTCAGGTTATCAGGTTTTAGTGAAAGGGCAACCTTCTTCGCAACGTCAGGTGCATCAGGACTGTTGAACTCGATAGTAGTGGATATCTTCATAATTTTCACATCAGTTCAGTTGTTCTCCGACAATGTCGTCCACAAGTGAAATAAATTCTTCCGTTTTGCCCATTGGGATGGATGCACCTGAAGCGATACTGTGTCCGCCTCCGTTTCCGCCCACAGATGATGCGGCAGTTCTGAGTGCATAGGCAAGGTCAAGTCCCTTATCGACCAGTTCCCGTGTGCCCCTTCCGGAGATCTTGATAATTCCTTCCACCTCATTAACGGCAATAAAGGGCATATCCGGATGGACATACCTTATTATCGTACTGGCGATCATTCCTGTGGACTCAAGGTCCTTGCCGCTCAGGTAGTAGATGCTCTTTCCTATATGGAGCAGTTCCTCTGCCTTCTTAACGTCGGCAATGATGGCTTTCTGGCTCTTAAGCGTGATCTCCTTTGCTTCTTCCAGTGCGGAATCATCTTTCATGCAAAGAGCAACTGCAAGCCCGGGAACTTCCTGCTTTCCGCAGGTGTTCATTATGGCTACGAGGTCGTAGACATTCCTGACAACCTCTTTGTTCAGAACATATACATCTCCTATGGCAGCATCGATAGCTTCGGGGCTTGCGCTCTTTGTAAGCTTCAGTGCAATTGTAGAAGTCAGCTTCTGCAGTTGTTCCGCATTGAGTGAATCGATGTCGCCATGTATGTCAAGCATGTCCAGAAAAGCATTTATTTTCTCACGGTCGCCGGTTATGTCAAGATAAGGTTCCGGTGTGTTCTCCAGTATGTCAGCAATATCACCGCTGCCGACTTTCAAGCCCTTTTTTACAGATACTACTCCGGCTTCAATGGCTTCGTCCAGTATGACCTTGTTCGCGGTCTCGAATAACTGTTTATCTCCCACTGCACCGGCGATGGCCAGTCCTGCAAGGTCGATGTTGTTCTCATCCAGTCCCTTTGCAACAAGGTATGTGGTGGTGGCCGCACAGAGATGTACTGCTCCGTCGATACCCGCCATGTGTGGATTGATCATGGCTTTTGCAGGCGAATCTCCCACAGGTTTATGATGGTCGATCACGATAGTGTCCCTTTCGACCTTCTCGATGATTTCTGGTTGACCGCTTCCCATGTCGCAGAATATTACAACATCGCCATCTGATGCAGTCTCATTCACCATTTCAGCAACGCTGTCGTCCAGGCGACCAACAATCGTCAGATGGTATGGTATCCCTTTCCTGAGTAGGGCCTGGCAGATAATGGCTGCAGAGGATATTCCGTCAGCATCATTGTGTGAGACCACTCTTGCATGCTTATATTCATCAATAATCCCGGCTATCTGCTTTGCAAGTTCGACCATTTTCTGCATTTCTATCAATCAGATCACCTGTGTGTAATTGTAATGTGGTGTAATAATACGGCATTTGTAATACAGCATTTGTAATGTGGTTGCAGATGGTGTGCTGTATCACCTGACAACCTCTCCGGGCCCGGTAAAACTCCCACTTTCCATGACCGTGCCGACGTTTATGCTGCTGTTGATGCCTGTATGGACATCGTCGCCCATGATAACACCAAGCTTACGTCTCCCGGAATCTGTCCTTTTTCCCTTGATGCTCACCTTGATGTTCTTTCCATCATGCCTCAGGTTAGCAACTTTTGTTCCGGCACCGAAATTGCACTTGCGTCCTATAATACTATCTCCTATATATGTGAGGTGTCCGATCTTCGTCCCGTCCATGATGATGCTGTTCTTTACTTCAACGGCATTTCCGATATGGACTTCGTTTCCGATAGTTGTTGATGGACGTATGAAACAATTTGGTCCGATATCACAATCCTTTCCTATCACAACGGGTCCGATTATGTACGCGCCATTGCGTATAAGCGTTCCTTCTCCCACGCTCACATCGCCTATCAGGGTGGCATTGGGTTCTACAAGGCCGGCGATCTCAGGTTTCCATCCTTCTAAAAGGACTTTATTAGCGTCAAGGAGGTCCCATGGTCTGCCGATGTCGATCCATTCCTCTTCAAGTACTTCATAGCCGACATTATCACTGCTGTCTATGAGCATCTGGAGTGTATCCGTGATCTCGTATTCTCCCCTTGGTGATAGTGGGGTTTTTTCTATAAGCTCAAAAATAGATTCCCTGAACAGGTATATTCCTGCATTTGCAAGGTCTGTTGGTGGATTCTCAGGTTTTTCTATTATCTTTGAGACTCTGTTCCCTTCAGTCTCAATAACACCGAAATCCGAAGGATTTTCCACTCTTTTGACCGTAATGACTGCATTCTCTTCCCGTTCGATCATTTTACTGATATGGGATGAGCTTAGCAGAACGTCCCCGTTGAGTACGATAAAACTGCCTTCGACATGTCCTTTTGCACAGCCGATAGCATTGGCAGTCCCAAGTTGCTCATTCTGATGAACATGATCGATGGTAACGCCCCATTTTTCGCCGCTACCAAAGTGTTCCCTGATGGTTTCCTCATGGTAGCCTGTGATGAACACAAATCCTTCAATACCGGCTTCTGTTGCAGCATCTACGATATGCTCAAGCATGGGTTTATTGGCTATGGGAAGCATGACCTTTGGAATTGCTGATGTTAATGGTCGCATCCGGGTACCTTCCCCGGCTGCAAGGACTACGGCTTTCATGCCACACCTCTTTTTACAACGTTTTCCACCATCTCGTAAAGTTTATCCACACCTTCCCTTGCTTCGGCAGTGATGCGTATCTTTGGTTCCGTTCCGGAAGGCCTTACAAGTACCCATCCTTCTTCCATATCCACGCGTATTCCATCGATATCCGTAACATTTCCCGAAGTGGCGAGTTCAGAACTGACAAGTTCCATTACAGCTTTCTTTTTGTCATTATCACACTTTACAGTCCCGCGGCGGGTTGGATAGTGTGGTAGCTCGTTCTTCAGTTCTGAAAGGCTTTTATCCTGAATTAGTTCCATGACCTTTGCAGATGCATATATTCCGTCCGGGCAGTATGATATTTCCGGGAATATCCAGCTTCCAGATGGTTCTCCGCCGAAGTCGGCTTCGGATCTCTTGATCTCCTCAGCAACATAGACATCGCCTACTCTTGTGCGGATTACAGTTGAATCCGGGAGGGCATCATCCACCATCATTGAAGTATCCACAGGGACCACGAGCTTTGCATCGCTCTTACATTCATGTCTGGCAAACATCGCAAGCATCTCATCCCCGGTGATAAATTCTCCATTCTCATCCACCGTCATCATCCGGTCTGCGTCCCCGTCCTGTGCGATGCCGATGTCAGCTTCGAATTCCTTCACTGCCCTTTTGAGCAACGTGAGGTTTGCATCGTTAGGTTCCGGGTTTCTGGCAGGGAAATAGCCGTCCGGCTGTGAGTTCAATGTGATGACCTCGCACCCGATCTCCCGCAGGACGTATGGGGTGATGGTACTTCCGGCACCGGACCCACAGTCTATGACTATTCTCTTTGATGATCTTTCAACACTTTTGACGATCATCTCCACATGTTGCCGGATCGCATTGCCGTCTTCGGTAAGATTTCCGATTTCGTTCCATTTGACAGGCTCAAAATCCTCCATTTCAATGATGTCCTCGATCTCTTCCTGCTGTGACGAATCGAATGCCATTCCGTCAGGATTCCACAATTTGATTCCGACATACTCTGAAGGGTTGTGGGATGCGGTTATCATAACTCCGCAGTCATAGTTTCTGGAAGCATAGGCCAGTGTGGGTGTACTTACCATCCCGACCCGAACGACGTCACAACCAGATGACAGCAATCCTGATGTGACTGCATGTTCTATCATCTCTCCTGCAATACGCGGGTCGCGTCCTATTACTGCAGTCTTTTTTTTCTTTCCCAAAGCAAGTCCGACCTTCAGCGCAAGATCTACTGTGACGTCTTTGTTAGTAATGCCTCTTATGCCGGATGATCCGAATAACTTCATTTCATAACTCCGTATTTTCATTCCACCGTAACGCTCTTTGCAAGGTTCTTTGGTTTGTCTATGGAACATCCTCTTGCAAGAGCCGTGTAGTATGCAAGCAATTGTAACACCACAGTCGATAGTAAAGGTGAGAGCAACTCATCTGTTGCAGGTACGCGCAATACCCAGTCCACGTATTTTTCGATCTCTGTATCATCGATATTGGCAACAGCGATGACCCTTGCTTCCCTTGCTTTTATTTCCTTGATATTGCTCAGGATCTTCTCATACACATGTCCCTTTGTGGCGATAGCTACAACTGGGGTGCCGTCCTCTATCAGGGCAAGGGGGCCATGTTTGAGTTCTCCGCCCGCAAAGCCTTCTGCATGTATGTATGATATTTCCTTAAGTTTCAAGGCCCCTTCAAGTGCGATAGGGTAGTTAAGGTGCCTTCCAACAAAGAAATAATCCCTTTTTTGTGCGAACATTTCTGCACATTCGCGGATCTCCTCTCTGTGGTTCAGTATCTTCTGGATCTGTCCGGGTATGCGCTTCAGGTTCACAAGCATGTCCTTCGCATAATTGATGTCCATTATTCCTTTTGCTCTTGCAAATTTGATGGCAAGAACATATAGCATGATGAGTTGTGCTGTAAATGTCTTTGTTGCAGCCACTCCGATTTCGGGTCCTGCTCTTGTATAGAGTACGCTGTTTGCATCTCTTGTTATACTGCTACCGACCACGTTTGTGATAGCTATCGTATTGCAGTCATATGATCTGCAACTTCTTATGGCAGCCAGTGTATCTGCAGTTTCTCCTGACTGTGTTATTGCAATTGAAAGTACATTCTCGTCCATTATCGGATTGCTGTATCTGAACTCTGACCCAATATCCACATCAGTGTGTATGCCTGCAAGGTTTTCAAAGAGATATTTTCCTACAAGTCCTGCATTCAACGATGTCCCGCAGGCAATTATCTCTATTCTCTCAATGTTCCTTATTTCTTCATTTGATATGTCCAGTTCATCAAGGTTCACGGAACCATCAAGTTCGGACAGCTTGCCTGAAAATGTATCATGCACGGAAGTGGCCTGCTCATGTATCTCTTTAAGCATGAAGTGCTCATATCCTGCTTTTTCCGCAGCTTCGATGTCCCATTCGATTGTGGTCTTCTCTTTTTCAAGGACATCTCCGTTGATGTCAAAGAATTCAACTCCATTCGGTCTGATAGTAACAAGGTCCAGATCATCGACAAAAATAACATCTTTTGTGTGATTGAGGAACGCTGTAACATCGGATGCTGCGTAATATTCCTTCTCTCCGATGCCGATTATCAGTGGGCTATCTTTTCTTGCAGCAAGCATAAGGTCAGGTTCGCTGCTACATATGGCGGTGATGGCATATGATCCTTCTATTTCTCGGAGTGTACTGCACAGCGCCTCAAAAAAACTTGATGTCTTGCTACTGCTATCCACACTTCCGTACAGTTTGGAGTGTAAAAGGTGTGCGATTACTTCTGTATCTGTTTCGGAAAGGAATTCGTAACCTTCCTTCTGAAGTTTTTCTTTGATGGAAAGATAGTTTTCGATGATCCCGTTGTGAACTACAGATATGTCCCCTGAGTTATGGGGATGTGAGTTCACAGTGCTCGGAACACCATGAGTGGCCCAACGTGTATGCCCGATGCCTATATTTCCATTGAGGTTTTCTGGAAGGATCTTTTCCAGCTCTTTTATTTTCCCCACGGTCTTGTATGTATCTATTTTTCCATCAAGTACGCTAATTCCGGCTGAGTCATATCCTCTGTACTCGAGTTTTTTTAAACAATCTATTATTATAGGCGCTGCCCCATGCTCACCTACATATCCTATGATGCCACACATTCTGGTACCCCTCAAACAACGATGGAATTCTCAGGTAACATTCTGGAGATTGTCTTTCCGGACTCGATCTTGCAATTGTGGGATATTATGGAACCTGCTTTTACGAGTACCCGGTGACCGATCGTGATGTCATCTCCTGTGATTGCTCCTAGTTTTTCAGCAATGTGGAGCTGTTGTTCCATCTCGATTTTAACATTTTCCCTGTCCTCAGCAACAAAATAAGGTCCTATTGAATTGTTCATTCCAATGACTGAATTTGCGATCGATCCATGGGAGTGTATCCTCGTATCATCCATGATTATACTGTTTTGGATCTGTGTAAATGATCCAATGGAAACGTTATCTCCGATGGTTGTGGATGGCAGTATAACTACATTTGGTGCGATCTCGCAATTGTCGCCGATCATTACAGGGCCTGCAATGTAACACCCGGATCTGATCACCGTATTGTTGCCGATGCTGACATTTCCGTGGATAACAGCTCCCTCTTCAACGGTTCCTTCTATATTGTAGTCTTCTGATCTGCTAAGGAACATCGAATTGTCTTTAAGGAGATCCCATGCAAAGACCGCATCTCTCCATAATGATCTTGTAACAACCTGATCTACTTCCATGCCATCATCTATCATTTGTTGTATGGTGTCAGTGATCGCGTATTCTCCGAGTGGTGATATTGGTGTGTGTTCGATCCTTTCAAAGATGCCCTGGTCGAAGATGTATATGCCCGTGTTTATTATGTGGCTGAGCTCGGATGTCGGCTTTTCTATGATCTTTGTTACCTTTTTTCCACTTGCTATAACAACACCATATCCGCAAATGTGCTCTTTTTTTGTGGTAAGGATCGTTGCATTGCCACCATGCTTGTCTATCAGGTTTCTGATTGTTTGAGGCTCAATGACGTTATCTCCATTAAGGACCATAATATCGTGATCTTCTTTTTCCATCAGGTCTGCTGTCTGCTTTATGGCGTGAGCTGTTCCAAGCTGTGCTTTCTGGTGAACGTATTTGATATTTACTCCGAAGTCGATCCCATCACCAAAGTAGTTCATTATGCGTTCTCGCTCGTAACCCACTACCAGTATTATGTCTTTTATATCGTTCTTTGAAAGTGAATCGATGACATGTTCAAGTATCGGTTTATTTGCAACAGGAAGCATGACCTTTGATCGGGTGGCAGTGAGTGGTCGACACCGGATACCTTCCCCTGCAGCCAGAATTACAGCTTTCATAGGTTCTAGTGGTCATTCTAAGAATTTATATCTTCCCTTTTATAGCCGTGCTTGCTTCTTATGCTGTTAGGTCAGTACTTGGGATGGGTGAATTAATTAAAAGGTTCAAGCAAAATTGCTTAAAATTTTATGAAATAATTGATTGTAAATTAAATGTCAAAAAAGTAGTAAAAAAGATGTTTTGATGTCCGGCAGAACCGAACATCAATTATTGGTAAGCAGACTGGCTGCTTACCTTGTGATCAGCATTTCTGCGGTTTCTGGCTTGTACTTCCAGTCTGCAGGGAGTACCTTTGAGGACTGGTAGTATTTTACGAGCCTTCTGATCTTTGACTCGGTTGACTGCAGTGCCCTCTTGTTGTGTACATCCTTGTGGTTAGCAACAAGGTGCTTGCGCATTCCGATAGCTTTTACAATAAGGTTGTACAGGTCTTCCGGTACGTTTGGAGCTTCGTCGTTCTCTTTCAAGATATCGGTGATCTTCTTTCCTGTTGCGAGCTTGACATCAGGTACGCCGTAGTTGTCCCTGAGGTGCATTCCAATAACGCTTGTTGAGTTTCCAAGCTTCCACATGTCGAGGATTACGTTTGTGATCTCTTCTGTGGTTGCTGTAGACCATGCAGGTGCTTCTGTCCTGATTGGTTTTGTTGATCCGGATTTACCTTTCCTACGAGTATGCATTTTTGCCATAGCATTCCTCCTGATGATTATGATTTGAATATTTATATGAAATATTTATGTTTGAGTTTGTGCTCAAGTTAAAGGAACATTGGAGACATTAACTTGAATCGTTACTTTGGCGAAGTGACCTACATACACGTTCCATTTAATATAAAGCTTATGTTCATCTTACCATATGGAAAGCGTGACATCAACATAATAATTGTTTACTTTCCCGTAGATTTCATTCACCTGTGAATCTCTTAATTCCTTTGTTGTATTGATTTCTGTGGAAATCACCATCTTTGAGATCGTTTCGTTTATGTCGGGATCAAGTTCGCTGTGCAGGTGGTCTGCAATCTTCTGCTGATTGTGTTCGATGATATCCTGCTCAATGATCGCTACCATACCATTGGTCAGTTCTCCGGATGTGGAATTTTCTCCGTAAATGGTGTAGGGGGCTGTACTGTAATTCAGTATATGCATTGCGACCATCATTTCGCTGTCAGTGGGATCTTCCTGCGGTGCACCAATGAATGCGTTTTTTGAGTTTTGGGATGGGTCCTGTCTGAGCAGGCTTCTCAGGTAATCTGCCGGGAAGATGATTCCCGTAATGGTTTTCGCAGTGGCTAAGGATGCTTCTTCTATGGTATCGTTGAATGCAGCGCTGTATGTGGTGTATTTTGTTATGTTTGATGAATTGTGTAGATCTTCGAGCAAGCTATCATCAATTGTTAATATTAGCTCATCTCTGGAAGTTCTTTGGTTTAGGGGCAATGTTATGCGTGAACTCTGGCGTACTGCATCGTATGGTGGCTTCATTCCCACTGAAACATAGCTTTTAAGTGTGTAATCTTCAACAGGTTCCCAATTTGCTTCGAGATGGTACTCATATCTTCCAGCTGTTCTTTTTTCAAGGTATGAGGCAATTGCTGTGGATGTCTGCGTTTTGTGATCCTGTGCAATGGGGTTGATGTACTTTGAACTTCCCTCTTCTTCGATGGCAAGTGTAAGTAACATGTCTTCTGCGATCATATCTGCAAATGTGCGATGCTTGTGCTGTCTTGCGAACATTGTATTAATCGGATCGCTCACAATGCTGTTCTCGAGGGTTGTTATTCCTGCGATTGCAAGCGGAGCTATCTCATATTCAAATTCGTCAACATTTGAGTTGAGCAATGAGCTTAACAGGTGTGTGTCAAAGTCCTGTGTTGCGGTGTATGCTGCTGCGTCGTACTGCCTGTCTGCTGTAATGGAAGGCAGAAGTATGGCGGTTGCCACGGATATGAGTACGAGGAAAAAGAGGGCGTCCATTGTTGTTGAGAATGCACGCTCATCTTCTGTGAAGTTCGTTTTTTGCATGATCTCGCTTCCTTCATATATATCGTTTCCAGATCCTGACGGTGATCGTTCCTGATGTGTACTGTGCGGGATTGATCTCAATGGTAACAGGTATTGATGCTGCTATTACATTCCCGATTGCTTCTGCTTTATTCTTACGGACTGTCCAGTGGTACTTCCCGTCGTCAGTATGTATGTCGACTGAGAACTCGTTGTTGGGGGTAAATCGCGCAAAGAAAAGTTCGTGTGTTTCAGTGTCGGTAGCCGGTTCTGATATTTTATCCAGCATCCGGGCCGATATGATGTCTGGTCGTGTGCTCTGTAGTTCATCCCATGAGGCGATGCTCTCAGCTATGCGGGATGCTTCTTCATAGTTCTCTATGGAATGGCTCTGCTCATCTTGGATGAGGTATGCTTTTGACATGACTGCGGCAAAGACCACAAATCCAATTACTACTAATGCCGTGGCAAGGATGTCATTGTGGGGTTCCAGGATCGCTTGCTCGTCACTGATAAACAAGGACAATTTCAAGTTGTCTGACCTCGGGATCGTTTTTCAGGTAAATGGATGTTTTTTCGATATGGACTATTTTCTCTGTATTTAACATTAGTTCCTGCCTGCTAACAGATGAAATTAATTCCAAAGCCGTGTTTGTATCTGTGGTTATCGGATCTTCAGCAGTTCCGGTCTGACCATTGAAATTATTTGAAAGCAACTTTCTCATTTCATTTTCATTAAGTGTGAGTGTCCTGAATGTGAGGGGTTTCACTGAATGGATGGTCTTGTCACGGTAGGTCGTTTCAAACCGGATGTATTCTCCGGAAATGAATGCATTGGCAGGAAAATCCTTACTGAACTCATATGTGGAACTTTGCCTGATGCTATCCGGGGATATACTGCCAATGTCATCGATTGCAGCTTTTAGTCCAATGGATTCTGAATCCAGTTGCTTTTGAACCTGGATGTCACTGAGGTCAGCTCCTATCTGGTAGAATGCTGCAAGTATTACTATACTTGTTATCATTAGTGCAGCTTTGGATAGTGTGAAATCGATCCATCCGTATTGGTCACTTACAAGTGATCCTACCTTATCCTCCGTTTTTCGTGTTTCGTTTTTCATTATTCGGATATTTTAACAACGAGCATTCCGGTCGTGTTGTCTCTTTGGGTTTCAAGTTTCAAATTGTGGTGACCCGGGCCGATAGTATACGGTCCGGTCATATTGGAATTGGAAAATGCTGCCTTTGATTCGAACATTTTCTGATGTCCATCAATTAGTATATAGTAGTTATTTGAATTTGAAGGCCAGACTTCATCTTCATCTGGAATCTTTCCCAGATGCACTTCTGCATTTTCAGGGATCTCTGCCTGAATATAAATAAGACTTCCTTCTCCGCGTATGTAGATCTGCTCAGCGTTTGAGACTAGCTGAGCTATTTCCGTTTGTATGGAATCTTCTTCCGCATTTTGCTTCAGGTCGGAAATAGCAGTGAAAAAAAGTGCCATTATCATCAATATCAATAGTGATGTAATGGTAAATCTTAAGGGCAGCGAGTCAGCTGCCCTTTCGTTTTTCAGGAGCGAGTACATATTGTGTTCTTATTTTTTCATTTGCTTTTGATCATCCGGATGGCTTCTTCAAGTTCCAGCTGAGTCTGTTCTCCGCTTTGCATGTCCTTTACGGTCAGTTTGCCGGATTCGATCTCTTTTTTACCTATGATGACGGCGTAGTCAGCTTCTGTATTGTTTGCATAGGATAACTGTGACTTGAAGTTGCGCTTCATGATGTCAACGTACACGGTCAGTTCCTTGCGCATCTTTGTTGCTACTTTGATCGCATCTATGCGTGTGTCGTCTGTGGCAACAATTACGACCTTGTTCTCTTTTGGAGGTTGTATTTCGCAGACTTCCATTATGCGGTCGAAGCCAACTCCGAATCCGGTGGATGGTACGTCTCCGCCGCCAAAGAGGGATATGAGCTGGTATGATCCGCCACCGCATACCTGGTTTTGCGCACCGAGACCTTCTGCGTAGATCTCGAACACCATTCCTGTGTAGTAGTCCAGGCCTCTTGCAATCCCGAGGTCAATGGTGTAGTCGATCCCGTATGCATCAAGGAAAGTGAGGAGTTCTTCGAACTTGTCGATCTCTTCGATGTCGCCTAGGATCTCTCTTGCTTTTGCGATAGCATCTGAGCCGCTGAGGCATATGAGCTCGAGAAGATTTCTTCTGAGTTCAGCAGGCGCGTTAATCTCTTCAAAGTAGTCGTCAAGGCCGGTGTCATCCTTTTTGTCGACAAGGCGCATGATCTTGCTCTTTTGCTCATCCTCTGTATCCTTGAGGATATGGCGGATAATTCCCAGGTGGCCTACGTGCAGGTCTCCCTTGATCCCTGCGGCTTCTATCATGTTGGTTGCAAGGGCGATGATCTCGGCATCTGCATCTGCACGGTTGCTGCCGATGACTTCGACGCCAAACTGCCAGAACTCCCTGAAACGACCTTTTTGTGGTCTCTCATAGCGGAAACAGTTCTCAAAATAGAATAATTTGAGGGGGCGGGACATTGCCTGCATCTCGTTGACGTACATCCTCATCACAGGTGCGGTCAGTTCAGGGCGCAGTGTCATCTCCCTGTTGCCCTTGTCGTTGAAGTTATAAAGTTCGCCTACCACGCCCTCTCCTGATTTGAGGGTAAAGAGTTCCAGATGCTCAAATGTGGGCGTAATTATCTCTTTGTATCCCCATTTTGTGACTACCTGCCTCATTATGTTCTCTACATTTCTCCTGCGAGCGGTCTCTTCCGGAAGGAAATCCCTTGTTCCTCTTGGTTTGCTTACTTTCATTTTGATCGAATCCTGCTGATGCGGATTATTGTAATTATTATAATTTATTTAAGGTACTACGTTCATGTCATTTTGTTTGTATATTATGTAGGACCTGTATTATTTGGCTGGTCTATAGTAAGGAATGATGTATTTTATATTTTCGATTAGTTGGTTCGTTGCCCTGCTCCTCAGGTGGGGGTATTGTGCCTTGAGGCACAATAAATTGTGTGGATTTCACTTCGAATGCAGTTTTCGGTGTGTCCGCTTATAAAGCAAAGTATTTTTTGTGTTCTTCTTGTTAACTTCATGAGTAAGAATTTAGGCCTCATATCTCTCCTATTATATACCCATGTCACACGTTATCACACAACGTATAAATACTAGGCTGATATTGTAGGGGTGCTCACAATGAGCCGGTAGGTGTCGATTCTGATACTGTCGGATTGTGAGTTCGAAAAACGTTGTACATTCATCATGTATATTGTCACATTCTCCAAAAATGTGTCAGCATCTTCCAATTCGGAAGGTATATATACGATGGCATGTATCTAGGGAATCCCGCACAACGTGCGTGGAATTCAATCACCTCCAAATCAAAATCATTGGTGGAGACCGGAGCTTTTCCGGTCTGACGTTGAAAGTGGCAGTTCGGTTAATTCTGACTGATAGTGATATTATCTATCAAAAGAAATAACCAACTATTGTGCATAGAAAACAACTCTCTAATTAAATAGAGTTCTTTTCCGACAATTCTTAGTTAACTTCCAAATTTTGTGTGCTTTAACAAATAACTCTGGTTGAT